>JBBQPD010000072.1:0-12671 GCA_038331535.1 Gemmatales bacterium
TCACAGTCCTACCATTGCGGAACCGGAGCCGGAGGTTGAAACGGCGGTATCTCCCTCGGTGACCATCGCGGCGGGGCGTCGAACAATCCTGGTGGTGGACGACAGCGCGATGGTGCGGAAACTCGTGGGCTATGTCCTGGAACAGCACGGTTACGCGGTGCGGACCGCGGCCGACGGTCCGGAGGCGATCAGCACGTTACGGCAAGAAGGCCTGCCCGATGCGATCCTTCTGGATGTGGCGCTGCCCGGCCAGGACGGCTACCAGCTGTGCAAGCTGCTGCACCAGGAACCCAAAACGGCGGACGTGCCGGTCGTGATGCTGGCCGAGCAGACTGGCTTTGTGAATGGGATGCGCGGCCGCCTGGCCGGCGCCCGCGAAGTGATCGTGAAGTCGCTCGAGCTCGACGGCTTGCTGGACGCGGTGGACCGGCTCTTCGAAAATTAAGGAGAGCCGCGCACGAAGAACGCGGTTGCGCCGTCCGCTTACTTCGGGCGCGGCTCTTGTTTCCGAATCCGCCGGGCCACCTCCGCGAACACCAGCACCGACGCCGTGCCGGCCACGATGAGCAGCCAGTCCACGAGGCCGAGCGGCTCCGTCTTGAAGATCGCCCCCAGCCACGGCACGCTCACGATCAGCAGCTGCCCGACTGCCACCATCCCCGCGATAACCAGGAACGCCGGGTTGGCGAACAGGTTCGTGAAGCCGCTCGACTCCGGCGTCAGCGAGCGGCAGTTGATCTGATTCCACACCTGGAAGAAGACGTAGGCCGTGAAGAAGATCGTGACTTGGCGGACGTTCAACGGCGCGAACTCCCAGCCGTCTGGATTCGCTCCGCTCCCGGCGGCGAACCAGCCGCCGTACTCCATGCCCAGCAACAGGGCGACCATCACCACGACGAAGAATCCCGCCGTCGCAAAAATCGTGCGCATCATCGCGGGAGTCACGATGTTCTCGTCTCGTTTCTTCGGCGGCAGCGCCATCACGCCCGCGCGCGGCGGCTCCGAACAGAGCGCGATCGATGCGAACGTGTCCATGATGACGTTGATCCACAGCAGTTGCAGCACCGTGAACGGCGGTTTGACGCCGAGGAACGGGCCGAGAAACGCGATCGTCAGGGCGCTGACGTTGATCGTCAGCTGGAACTGGATGAAGCGCTGAATGTTCTCGTACAGCGAGCGGCCCCAGTGGACCGCCTTGACGATGGTCGAGAAGGCGTCGTCCAGCAGCACGATCTTGCTCGCCTCCTTGGCGACTTCCGTGCCCGCGATGCCCATCGCCAGGCCGACGTCGGCCTTCTTCAACGCCGGCGCGTCGTTGGTGCCGTCGCCGGTGACCGCGACGACCTCGCCCTCTTCCTGCAAGAGTTCGACCATCTTGTACTTGTCAAGCGGCCGGGCGCGCGCCAGGACGCGAAACGACGTGAGCCGTTTGCGCAGCGCCGCGATCCCGGCGACATCGCCCGATCCCCTTAGCCCCGTGAGCCGCTCGTAGCGCTCGTTGAACGTCGGGCTGGTCATCACCACGCCGTCGTCGGCGTCCACGGGCGCGTCGCGACGGTCGATGAGGCCGACGTCGAAGGCGATGGCCCGCGCCGTCTCGACGTTGTCGCCGGTAATCATCTTCACCTCGATGCCGGCGGCACGGCACTGGGCGACGGCGTCCTTCACGTCCGGGCGCAGCGGATCGCGGATGGCGACGAAGCCGTCGAAAATAAGACCCTCTTCCAGCTGTTCGCGGCGCTCATGCAGGGCTTCTTCCGTGTCCGGGGTATCGGGCGGCAGCAGGGCATGGCCGAACGCCAGCGTCCGCATCGCCTGACCGGCGGCGTCGCGCAGGGCGTCCTCGGCGGCCTGCTTCGCCTCCGCCGTCCAGGGCTTTGTGGATCCATCGGCAGCGAGATAATGCGTGCTGCCCTGCAATAGCGCTTCCGGCGCTCCCTTCACCAGCGTGACGAGCCGGTCGTCGTGGCGAACGACCGTGGACATGCGCTTGCGTTCGGAGGAGAAATGGGACTGCAACAACGGCGCTTGCCGTACGCGCAGCGGCCGATAGTCGATGCCGTCCGCGCGCAGCCATTGCAACAGCGCGCCTTCGGTGGAGTTGCCGACGGTGAGGACGGCGCCTTTCTTCTCCTCCAGGTTCGCGGTCGAATTGACGGCGGCGTTCAGCGCAATCCACTCTCCCGGCGAGCGGGGGGCGTTAGCCCCCCGGTTACTCTCACCGGGGGGCTGACGCCCCCCGCTCGCCTCGTGAATCACGCCGTCGCAAAATAGCCGCTCCACGTGCATCTTGTTCTGCGTCAGCGTCCCGGTCTTGTCGGAGCAGATGACCGTCGCCGAGCCGATCGTCTCGCAAGCCACGAGCTGGCGCACCAGGCTGTTGGCGCGCGTCATCTTGCGCATGGCCAGCGCCAGCGATACGGTCACGCTCATCGGCAGCCCTTCCGGCACCGCGACGACGATGATGATGACCATGTAGACGAAGTAGTTCAGCAGCGCCCTGCCGCTGGCGAGCAGCGCCTGGGCCGTCGTCTCGTCGCCGCGCGCGGTGAAATGAACCTCGCCAGTCCACAGCCCGCGCGCCAGCAGCGCGATGAAGATGGCGGCGGCGGCGACGTAGCCGACGTTGCTGATCAGGTCGGCGAGCTTTTCCAGCTTCAATTGCAGCGGCGTCGGCGCCTTCGAGATGGTGAGCTTGCGCTTGACGCGATGTTCCTCGGACTCCGCGGTCTCGCCTTCTTCCTCGTCGTCCTCGGCGGACAGGCGGCGCGCGATCTGGCCGAGATAGGTGGCGTCGCCGACCTCGGCAATGAGCATCAGGCCGACGCCGTCCACGACCTGGGTGCCGCGATACAGACAGCTGGGCTGCTCCGGCCCCTCGGCCGTGTCGGCGGCGGGGGCGGCGCGTTTCTGCACCGGTTCCGACTCGCCGGTCATCAGCGATTGATCGACGAACAGGTCGGTCGCCTTGAGGAGCCGGCCGTCCGCGGGAATCTCGTCGCCCGTCTCCAGCGTCACCACGTCGCCGACGACGATCTCCTCCAGCGGCAGGCTGTGAACGGTGCCGTCGCGGACTGTCTTAACGCGCAAGTCCTCCTTGTGGGCGTTAAGAACCTCGAACTCGCGGTCGCTCTTGTACTCGCTGAGAAAGGCGACGCCGGTGGCCAGGATGACGGCGATCATCACCGCCAATCCCTCGACGGACGTGTGCCCGGCCGCCAACCCGACGAAGAAGAGAATGAACGCCGAGCCGAAGAGGAGAGCCGGCACCCACTCCCCGAAGCGCAGGGCGAGCGCCGCCGCGACAAGCACGGCCACGGCCAGCAGGGCGCCGCCGGGCAGCCAGGGACTGACGCCCTTCGCCTGGAACAGATCGACGAACATGGAGAGCAGGGCAGCGGCGAGCAGGATCTTGATGATCGGCTCGTCGAACTTGCCGAGAAACTTCTTCCACAGCGGCTCGCGCGGCAGCGGCGTCAGCTTGTTGACGCCGAAGCGCTGACGGCTCTCGGCGACGGCGGTCGACGACAGGCCGAGGTCGGGGGAGACGTTTAACTGCGACTGGACGTCTTGCAGTGTGCGCATGGCGGCATCCTTAAAACTGTTTAGCCGCGAGCGTCCCGCGAGCGCTGAGTACAGCGCTCGCGGAACGCTCGCGGCTAAACGAGAGAATTCATGTCAATCGGTCAGGCTGCGTCAACCAACTCGTAGACCTTTCCATGCTGTTTGAGCCAGGAAAGGTCGCCTCTCTGGGCACGCTCCGCGACTTCGCGGAGCAGCTGAACCGTCTCCGCCTCGTAGCAGGGCTCACTCGGATCATCTTCGGGAACGACCATTTCCACCTCGACTGCCACGACGTAGCGCTCGCTTTGGACCAGTCGCGTTCGCTTCATTCGCTTGCCGGGAATGCGCATGATCAGTCCTCATCGAAAAAGTGGACTGTCACCAATTTGGCCACGCCACTTCGGGAAAGGTAAGACCACACGGCCTTGAACTCTGTCCCGTCGGGTAATACTTCTTCGACCTCAACCACCGGGTGCGGTTTCGCATCGGTGCGCTCGACAAGCAACTTCCCATCTTCGAGACCGGCGACGGCTTGCCATTCCATGATGCCGCGCTCTTCGAGGCGCTCGGCGGCGTGCTGACCGACGATATATTTTTCTTCTGTGACGAGCGCCCTGATGGTAGTGAACAGCTGGCCCATTGACCCCAGCCTCCGTCCGCTGCGGCGGCACGCAACCGATCACTGTTCCGTGATTTCCTTCGTCTTCTTGTCCGCCATGTCGTTGATCTTGTCCTCGTACTGCTTGAGCAGCGCCTGCACGTCTTCCTTGCCCTTGTCGCGCTCGTCCTCGGTCATTTCGCCGGCCTTTTCGCCGTTATCGAAGTGCTTGTTGCCGTCGCGGCGGATATTGCGGCAGGAGACGCGGCACGCTTCGGCCGACTCCTTGATGCGTTTCACCATCTTCTGGCGCTGCTCGCCGCTCATCGGCGGCACCGTCAGGCGGATCATCTTGCCGTCGTTGTTGGGCGACATGCCGAGGTCGCTCGAACGAATGGCTTTCTCGATCTCCTTCAACTGGCTGCCGTCGAAGGGCCGGATGACGATCTGCTGCGGCTCGGGGCAGCTGATCTGCGCCATCTGTTTGAGCGGCGTCGGCGAGCCGTAGTATTCGACGCGCAGGCTGTCCACAAGGGCAGGCGTCGCCCGGCCAGTGCGCAGGCCGCGCAGCTCGTCGCGGAAGACGGTGACCGCCTTCTCCATGCGCTCCTCGGTGTCCATCAGGATTTCGTCGGCGGTCATGGGAGTGCCCTAAGAAAGGATGAAGGATGAAGGATGAAGGATGAAGAAAATACTAGAGGCGCCGTTTGGCGTTTTTGACGCAGGTTGTCAGGATCGCCGTCAGCTCGTTTGCTTCTTGGGTCAGCCCCTCCAACCGCTTGTTGGGCATGATTTCCGCCTCCACAAGCAATTCTAACCAATAGGACGTTTCTTCCAACTCTTGAAGAGCAGACTCCAACTTGCTGATAAACTCCGCATCGGACCGTGCCCGAACGCCTTCCCGATACTGGGCACCGACCGACGTGCCGCTGCGAAGCATCTGTTTGCCGATTACCCAGGCTACGGTCGTTTTAGGCAACGCCCCATAAAGACGAATGATGCGCAGCGCGAACTTCTTCGTTCGCTGCTTCAAATCGACCGGTGCAGTCGATTGTTCATCCTTCATCCTTCATCCTTCATCCTTTCTTTCACGTCGTTTCGCTCACCAGCGTGCCGATGGTGTGGCCGGCGATGGCCCGTTCGATGTTGCCCTCGCGCTTGAAATTGAACACGAGGATCGGCATCTTGCCCTCGCGGCACAGGCTGACGGCGGCGATGTCCATCACCCGCAGATTATCGCGCATCATCTGGGCGTATGTCAACTTTTCATAGCGCACGGCGTGCGGGTTCTTCACCGGGTCGTCGCTGTAAATGCCGTCCACGGTACGCGTCGCCTTGAGGAGGATGTCGGCCTCCAGCTCGCGGGCGCGCAGGGCGGCGGCGGTGTCGGTGGTGACGAACGGTTGGCCGGTGCCGCCCGCGAGGATGACGACACGGCCCTTCTCCAGGTGGCGCGTCGCCCGCCGGCGGATGTACGGCTCGGCGACGCTCTCCATGCGGATGGCCGTCTGCAAGCGCGTCTCGCAGTTGAGGCTTTCGAGGGCGTCCTGCAGCGCCAGGCCGTTGAGGATGGTAGCGAGCATGCCCATGTAGTGGGCGGTGCCTTTCTTGATGACGGCGCCGTCGCTGAACTGGTCGCCGCGCAGCAAGTTGCCGCCGCCGACGACGATGGCGAGCTGCACGCCGCTCTGCACGACGCGCTGCGCCTGGCGAGCGATGCTGAGCGTCTCGTCGATGCTGATCCCCGGCTTGCCGGGGTAGCCGAATCCCTCGCCGCTGAGCTTCAACAGGACGCGCTTGTACTTGGGGCGCTGCGGATCGGGGCTGCCGTGATCGTCCATGGCGGAACGCTCTCGTGGGACCGATAAATGAGTACGAGGGGATTATAGAAGTGCGGCCGCTTGCGGCTTCGCTGCGGCGACTGCGAAGCCGCAAGCGGCGCACGCGTTAGACCGTAATGACCCGATCGCGCCCCGCGATTTCCCACGTTTCCGTCACGCGCCCCCCCTCCACGACGTAAGCCTGTTTGTGCATCGCACAGGTCGGACAGATGTGCGTCGGTATCGCGAACGCCTCATCGCCTGGCTGGAAGCGCTCTGCGTCCGGGGTCTCGATGACGAGATGCTCCTCGTTTTGCAGCACCGCCTGGTAGTCCGGCACGTCCAGCAGCAGCAGGCGCTTGCCGGCAGGCGGGTCACTGGCGATGGCCTTGTAGCCGAGGTCGAACGTAACCCGCGTCGGCGCCGGTCTGCTGATGACGCGCGTCAACAGCAGCGCAGCCGGCGTGAAGCCGTTCATGTCGGGATAACGTGAGCCGTAACCGTTGTCTTGCAGGATGCAGGTGCCGGGTGAACATTCGAGGCCGGGCACATCGAGCTTCGCCCACACGGGAAACGTCGGCGTGCCGCCGCCGACGATGCGCGGCACCGGCAGCCCCTTCGCTTCGAGAGTCTTGCGCAGGGCCAGGACCGGATCGAGCAGCGCCTTGACGGCTGTCGTGCGCTCGTCGAGTCCTTCCTGATGATTGTGACCGTCGTAGGCGGACAGGCCGCCGGCGCGCAGGCCCGGCGAATGATGAATCTGCTCGTAGAGCGCCACCGCCTCTCCTCCGGGGGCGATGCCGGTGCGGTGCATGCCCACGTCCACATCGAGCATCACGTCCACCGACTGGCCTGTCGCCGCCATCTCGCGGGAGAGCGCCTCGACGGCCTGCGGATGGTCGGCGAGGACGGTGAAGCGTGTCTTCGGGAAAGCGCGGGCGAGGCGCGCCATGCGGCCGCAGTTAGGGCCGACGATGGGATAGGCGATCAGCACGTCTGGGGCGCCAGCGCTCGCCGCCAACTCGGCCTCGGCCAGGGTAGCGCACTTGTGCTTGGTGACGCCGGCCTCCAGCGCCATGCGGATGATCTCGCGCGTCTTGTGCGTCTTCATATGCGGCCGCAATCGGGACGGGTCGCCGACCATGCGCACGGCGTTCGCCAGGTTTTCGCGGATGAGATCCTTGTAGAAGATCAGCGCCGGGCTGAAGATGCCGGACGTGTCGGCGATGCGATAACGTGCGTCCATAAAAGCGATTCTCGGAGTTCACAGGCCGGCGAACACTCTCTCGACACGGCAGGTAAAGCCGGGTATCACGTCCTCGCCGGACAGTTCGTCGGCCGGCGAGCGCAGTGCCGCTGTCCCGTCCGGGCGCAATACCAGGATCGTCTTCGTCGCGGGGTAGGCGACCCAGACCAGTTTGACGCCGGCGCGGAGGAAGGCCACCAGGCGCCCGTGAACGTCTTCGGCGATGTCATTCGGCGAGACGATTTCCAGGGCGAGGTCCGGGGGGATGCGAATATACCCGCGCGGCGGGCGGTCATCGTGCAGTCGACCGCGACGGATGAACGATACGTCCGGCTTGCGGATGCGGCTCGGCTCCTCGGCGAAGATTTGATACCCGCATTCGGAGCCGAATAGAAGTCCGAGTTCTTGCGGCTCAATGTGCGCACCGAGCAGACGAATGGCATTGGCCCCGACGAGACTGGCTTCTGCACCCATCGGTTTCTCCACGAAGTGGCCATCGACCAGCTCAAACCCGCGCCGATCCTCCAGCGCGAGTGGGTCTTCCGGCGCGAGCGGCTTTTCGACGGCGGTAATCATTGGCCGAACTCCTTCCTGTGCGGAACGATGGCGGACTGGCTACAGTATACCCCATGTGATTCGCGGCACCAGACGTTTAGCCGCGAGCGCTGGCCAGTTCGGCGCTCGCGGCTAAACGCTTGCAGCCGCCACTCCATCAGCGATGATACAACGATGTTGCAACGCGGCGCGCTACCAGGGCTCCGCCTGCGAAGACGGCCGTGCGTGCGGACGGACCATTCGTTCATCCTGGACTTGCGGTTACGCGGGTGAAGCCCCATGCCCAAGATCTTCATTTCCTACCGGCGCGTGGACACCGAACACATCACGGGCCGCATCCACGACCGGCTGGCACCCCACTTCGGCCGCGACAACGTCTTCATGGACATCGACACGATTCCTTTCGGTGTCGATTTTCGGCAACACCTCAGCAGCGCATTTGTGGTGACGGCCTATGAACTCTCGCCAAAGGCGCGGCGGGCTTTCCGAAGACGGCAACGGAGAAAAAAGCAATGAAGAAAACGAAGAAGCAGGAACTTCCCCCTGGTTGGACCCAAGAGCGCGTCCGCAACCTCGCCGAGCATTATGACACCCAATCAGAGGACGAACATGCTGCCGAAATTGAGGCGACGCTCCACGCCGAAGGCCATACGGTGATGGTCGTTCCGACGGAATTGGTTCCCGAGATCGTCAAGCTGATTAGCAAGAAACAGCCGGCTTGAGGTTGCGTGAAATCGACGACAGATCGAACCGCGCTCCGCTGGCATCGGCAGCGCCGCCGTGCGATACTATATGTCGCCTACCCCTCCCGCACGGAGCGCCGCCGGTGAGCCTGCCGCCGCTTGAGATTCTGTACGAAGATAATCACTGCCTCGCCGTCGCCAAGCCGGTCGGTGTACCGTCCACGCACTTCGACGGTCGCGAGGAGACCGTCGATCGCCAGGCCAAGGCGTATCTCAAGGACAAATACAAAAAGCCCGGCAACGTCTTCCTCGGCATCGTCCATCGACTCGACAAACCGGTCTCCGGCGTGCTACTGTTCGCCCGCACCAGCAAGGCGGCGGCGCGTCTCTCCGAGCAATTCCGCGAAGGCACCGTCGAGAAGGTCTACTGGGCCGTCGTCGAGGGCGAGGTGGACCAGACCGCCGGCACACTCGAAGACTGGCTGCTGAAAGACAAGGAAATCGGCCGCGTCGAGGTGGTCGAACCGGGCGACGACGGCGCCAAGCAAGCGCTGCTGCACTTTCACCGCCGCGCCAGCCACGCCGGTTTGACGCTGCTGGAGATTCGGCCGCAGACCGGGCGCACGCATCAACTCCGCGTGCAGCTGGCCCATCACGCCCGGCCGATCTACGGCGACGCCAAGTACGGCGGACTGCACACTTTCGGCAAAGGCATCGGCCTGCACGCCCGGTCGCTGACGTTCCTGCACCCCGTTCTTTACGAGCCGATCACGCTGACCGCCGAGGTGCCGCGGACCTGGCGCGGCCGTTTCGCGTACCTGCTCACCCAGGGGCCGACGCGATGAACATCGATCAACGCCTCACGGTGATGCGCGATCTGATTCAGCAGGACATTGGCAAGCGCGGTCTGGCCAACGATCCGCAGGACAACCTCCTGGCGGCGTGCCCCGACGATTTTGCCGCCGCCTGTCGCTCGATCGCGGCGACGAAGGTTCCGAACTTAGTCATCGTCACCGGCTTTCACATCACCCGCGCGCATCCGCCCTGTCATGAGACGGACGGACCTCTGGGAGCACTGTTCCTGGCGCGGGCTTTCACGCCGGTCGGCTTCGGCATCTCGCTTCTCGCCGATGGGTCGAGTGTGCCCGCTCTACAAGCCGGCTTGGAAGCGTGCGGACTGACGGGAAACGTTAGTGTTCGTGAGCTTCCGGCAGTTCCGACTCCGGCCCTCTTCAAATCGGCGAGCCATCTCATTGCCATCGAACGTGTCGGCCCCGGACATGTCGCCAAGACGATTGATCCACTCGACGCCGAGGCAAAAGATTTGGCAGAGTTCGAACGCACAGTGCCGATCGCGGAACGGGGACGTTGCCGATCAATGCGCGGAATCGATGTCACAGCCTTCACACGCCCGGCACATCAACTTTTCGGCTGGTGTCCGGGGCCAGCAACCATCGGCATCGGCGACGGCGGCAACGAGATCGGCATGGGCAAGATTGGCTGGGACACCATTCGCCGCAATATCCCCAACGGCGGCCTCATCGCTTGCAGTGTGCGGACGGACTATCTCATCGTCGCCGGCGTGAGCAACTGGGGCGCGTACGCCCTCGCGGCCGGTGTCGCGCTGCTGCGCGGCCGGCCGTTGCCGCCGGAACTTTTCGACGTGGAGCGCGAGCGCGATATCCTGCGCGTGATGGTCGAACAGGGGCCGCTCGTGGACGGCGTCACGAGCAAGCCGACGGTCACGGTGGATGGGCTGTCGTTCGAAGAGTACGCCGGCCCTCTGCGGGAACTGGGGAAAGTGCAGTAACGTTGCACCCGTGGCGGGGTGTCCGGGGCTGAACGCTGTGTCACCCGACATAAGGTTTTGCCGCGCAATTCCGACACGGGTTTTGCCGTTTAATTCGGACACCCGTTTTGCCGCGTAATTGCGCAGCTGGTTTTGCCGCAGCAGGAGCCAGAGGATACCGTGCCTGGGGCAGTACCATCCACCACTTCTGCTTGCGAGGATTGCTTATGCCACATCCGCTGCGGTTGCCGGTGCGCCTGGTTGTTGTGCGACGGTCCCAACAGGGCCAAAGTGTCACGGCCATCGCCCAGGCTCTCGGACTCGTCCCCCGTACCGTCCGTCACCTCTTGCAACGCATCCGCGTGCAAGGCCACGCCGCCATCGCCGCCTCTTATCCCACCACCGCCGCCGCGCCCACGCCGGCTGTCTGGGAACTCTTCGCGGAGGCTCTGCGCCTACGCCGCGAGCACCCCTCGTGGGGTGCTGGCCAGTGAGATCCGCTACCTCAACTCGGCCCAACACTCCAAGGAGGACATCGCCCGCCAGATCGCCCAGCGCGATCACATCAAGAACGGTCTCATCTGCGTCCTGCGCAGTGTCGATCCCTGCATGTCCTTTGCTATCCACGGCAACCGTTCCACCAAAAAGCTGGAGATCGGTTATCGCCCCCGCAAGTGTGTGCATCTCTACCAGTATCAGATGCATCCCGTCTTCGGCTTCATGCATGCGCGCATCCAGACCTGGTTCCCCTTCCACGTCCATGTCTGCCTCAACGGCCGCGCGTGGCTCGCCCGCCAGCTGGATCAAGCCAAACTGCACTACGTGAAACGGAACAACACCTTCACGTGGTTGGAAGATGTCGCCACGGTCCAGAAGCTCTTCGACCAGCAACTGCGCGCCAACTGGCCCAGTCTGCTCGGTGGACTGGCCGCCGCCCTCAACCCCGCGCACGGGGACATCTTCGCCAAGCACCCCTGCCATTATTACTGGTCGGTGGCCGATAGCGAATGGGCCACCGACGTGATGTTCCGCTCGCGTAGCGCTCTGGAGGCGGTGTACCCACGCCTGTTGCATTATGCCATCACAACGTTCGCGACCGTCGATGTTCTGCGCTTCCTGGGCCAACCGGTGCCGGCCAGCGGCAAGGTGCCGCACCACTGCCGCCACGAGGTGAGCCGTAACGTCAAGGAGCGGAGCGAAGGCATACGGATCAAGCACTGGCTCAACGGCAACTCCCTGAAGATGTACGACAAGTTCACGAACCTGCGTGTCGAGTCGACGCTGCGTGACCCGGGAGATTTCAAAGTGTATCGGCCCGCGGAAGGGGCTGCGCACGGACCCAAGGACTGGCGACCGCTGCGGAAAGGCATTGCCGACTCGAACCGCCGCGCCGAAGTCGGTCAGGCGGCCAATGAACGCTACCTGGAAGCGTTGACAGCGGTCCACGACGCGACCCCGCTGCGACAACTGGTCGAGCCCTTGTGTCGTCCGGCGACGCTGCCGGCGCGGCGTCCGGGTAGCCCAGCCGCCCCGGCGACGGAGCCGACTACCCCCGCCCCCGCACCGGCGCCGCCGCCCGCGGCCCGCGTGACCCGACCGCGGCGTGTGCGGGCCTTGAATCCGCTGGCGGCAGCCGACGCGGCCTTGCTGGCAGCCGTCAGCCGACACGAGTTCCTCATCAATGGCCTGCGCAACCGCGCTCTGCGCCGAATCCTGTTCGGTGAGCAGGAGGTCGCGGCGCCGGAAGCGCGCCGCCAGTCCGCGGCGGTCACGCGTCAGTTGCGATTGTTGCGTGCGCAGGGGTTGCTCCACAAAGTGGCGAAGACGCACCGCTACCTGGTGAGCGACTCCGGCCGCCAGGCCATCACGGCGTTGTTGGCGGCACGCAACGCCAGCACCGAGGAATTGACGCGATGTAGCGCCTAAAATCCGCGCACGGCGCGAAGATTCTCGGCCTTAGTAGTCTTAGTAGTACGGTCCCGCACCGTCTGACGCTCTGGCGGGCTGGCTCAAAATTCGAGCTTTTTCTCGGATTTCGACTCCCCACAACGTAGCCGGCAGCGGTAGTATCAACCTCAGCTCGTTGCAACGCCTTTCAACCGGAAGAGGAGGTAAGGTGTTTAGTTCAAAGTAAGGAGCTTCAATGGCCTCTTCTCGGCCATAGCTCGTTGCAACGGATCGGCGAGTACGCCGAGATCCTCCGCAACCACGAGCGCTTCAATGGCCTCTTCTCGGCCATAGCTCGTTGCAACAACGGGGAGCACGGGTGGTATCCGTTCTCTGCGCTAAAGCTTCAATGGCCTCTTCTCGGCCATAGCTCGTTGCAACCGACGAGTCGGGTTTCAAATACGTGTCCAGGACCACTTGGCTTCAATGGCCTCTTCTCGGCCATAGCTCGTTGCAACCCTCGTGCTCC
>JBBQPD010000073.1:0-12634 GCA_038331535.1 Gemmatales bacterium
TGCCGGCCACGCAGTTAGACCCAGGTGACGGAGCCGCGCACGCTGTAAGCGGAAGGTGCCGCGCACGCAGTAAGCGGAAGGAGAAGGAGCCGCGCACGCAGTAAGCGGGCCAGGGTCCGCTTACTACGTGCGCGGCTCCTCAACGACAGCTTGGGCGGAGAGAATCTATGCTGCACCACCGGCGGCGCCGGCCCGAGATCATGGATCAGCCCGGCCTCGATCCCGAACGCCATCGCCGCGCGCTGCATGGCCTGGCGCGCATCAACTTCTGGAGCGGCAGCGCGCGTATTCTCTGGCCGGGTCTGAGCGAGCTGGCGCGTGAGCTGGCGCCGCGGCCGCCGCGCGTCCTCGACATGGCCAGCGGTGCGGGCGACGTGCCCTTGCGGCTCTGGCGGCGGGCGCGGCGTGCCGGTATCCCTCTCACGCTCGAAGGCTGCGACCTGAGCCAGGTCGCCGTCGATCATGCCCGCGCCGCCGCGGCTGCCGCCGGCGCCGACGTGCGTTTCTTCGTGTACGACGCCCTCAACAGCCCCGAGTTGACCCGCTACGATGCCGTCACCTGTTCGCTTTTCTTGCACCATCTCGACGAGGACGAGGCGTGCCTTCTGCTGCGGCGGATGGCCGATTTCGCGGACCAGCTCGTCCTGGTCAACGACCTGACGCGCAGCCTGACAGGGTTGGTGCTGGCCCACGTCGCCACGCGGCTGTTGTCCCTGTCCGACGTGGTGCATACCGATGGGCCGCGCTCGGTCGAGGGAGCCTTCACGCCGGACGAGGCGCTGGCGCTGGCGGGGCGAGCCGGGATGGTCGGCGCCGTCGTCCGTCGGCGCTGGCCCTGTCGTTGGTTGCTGACGTGGAGACGACCGTGATCCCGCCCACGCTCGCGCTGAAAGATGCCGCAGGCCGGCACTGGGGGGCTGTGGTGGTTGGCGCCGGACCGGCCGGCTCGTTGGCCGCACGGCAACTGGCCTGCCGCGGCGTGCGCGTACTGTTAGTGGATCGTGCGGCGTTTCCACGCGGCAAGGTGTGCGGCTGCTGTCTCAATGGCGCCGCTCTCGCCGCCCTGACCGCTGCCGGGCTGCCGGGATTGGCGACAAGCTGCGGAGCGGTGCCGCTCCATCAGATAAAGCTGGCCTCCGGTCCGTGGTCGGCCGCGGTGCCCCTGGAAGGCGGAGTCGCACTCTCAAGAGAGCGTTTTGACGCTGCCCTGGTATCGGAGGCGATCAACGCAGGAGCGGCGTTCCTGCCGGACACCTGGGCTGCACTCGGCCCCGCGACAGCGGACTACCGGGAGGTGCGCTTGCGCCGCTCTGGACACGAAGTGACGGCTCGCGCCGGCGTGGTCCTCGCGGCGGACGGGCTGAGCGGTGGTTTCCTGGCGCGCGCGCGGCTGGCGGACTCTCCGCCGGTGCGGGGTTCTCGCCTCGGAGCAGGCGTCGTCTGTGCGGACGGACCCGACTTCTACCGACCCGGCGTGGTCTACATGACCTGCGGAGCGCACGGCTATCTCGGTTTGGTACGACTGGAAGATGGTCGTCTCGACCTGGCCGCGGCCCTCGACGTTACCTGGCTGAAGACTTGCGGAGGAGCAGGAGGAGCCGCGGCCCGATTGCTCGATGCGGCCGGCTGGCCTGCTCCTCAAAACCTGCTTCGCCTTCCGTGGCACGGCACGCCCGCTCTGACGCGCCGGCCGAGTCGCCGAGCCGCCGAGCGTGTCTTCGCTCTGGGAGACGCTGCAGGCTACGTCGAACCGTTCACCGGCGAGGGCATGGCCTGGGCCTTGTCGGCGGCGGTCGATCTGGCCCCTCTGGCCGCGCGGGCCGCCGATCATTGGGAGCCGCGCTTCGCACGGGTCTGGGCGAGACGATTTCAGCGCCTCGTCGTCCGGTCGCAGATCGCCTGTCGCGCGGCGGCCTTCGTCCTGCGCCGGCCGCTGCTCGTGCGCGGGGTGATTGGCGCGCTTGCCCGTGTTCCGGCGCTGGCCCAGCCTTTTCTGCGTCATCTGCATGCGCGACTCCCCGTAATGGGGTCGATTGCCGCTTGCGGCTTAGCGCGAGTGACCGCTAAGCCGCAAGCGGCAATATCGACAACGCCCCATTCGGAAATCTCTTCCTATTTGGCGAAATTAGATTGACTCTTCGCCGGGATAATTTTACCATTTAACCCGTATTGCCCAAATTGCCAGGATTGGCATGACGTGCGATCCTTGGAGGATTCGCCCGTAGGGTACAGGGTTCGATTCACGGTACGGGGAGGGAATTTGATGTACAGCATGGTTCTGATGGCCGCCTTGACGGCGGGGGGCACCGCGCCGGACTGTCACCGCACTTGCCACGGCTGCTCGGGGTACTCCAGTTGCAGCGGCTATTCCGGTTACAGCGGTTGCTCCGGGTACAGCGGTTGCTCGGGGTACACCGGCTGCTCGGGCTGCTATGGCGGCACGCGTTCCTACGGCTGCGCAGGCTGCTTCGGCGGCGGTTACACCGGCTGCTACGGCTCCGGCTGCTATGGCGCCTATTACGGCGGCTGCTACGGTCTGGGGTCGAGCTGGAGCGGGCCGAACTACGGCGGCTACGGCTGTGCGGGCGGCGCAGTGATCGTCGATCCGGGTACGTATCCGGAGAAGGTCGCGCCGCCGAAGAACGAGGAATCTCGCTCGACGCCGGACCGGGCCAAGCTGATCGTGGCGTTGCCGGCCGACGCCAAGTTGTTCATCGACGATCAGCTGATGAAGACGACGACGGAGAACCGGACCTTCAACACGCCGGTTCTGGACAAGAACCAGACGTACTACTACATCCTGCGCGCCGTGTTGACGCGCGACGGCAAGCCGGTCACCGAGACGAAGCGCGTCCTGGTGCGTGCCGGTGAAGTCGTCCGCGCCGACTTCAGCTCGATGGAACCGATCGTGACGGCGAAGTCTCGCTAAGGTCACCTACGAGCCGCGACCGTCGGGGAGCGCTCCCTGACGGTCGCGGCTCGTGAGCCTTGTTCGTCACTTCACGCGCCCGCCGGGCAAATCGCCGAGGTTGCCGAACAGGTGGGCAAGCGTCTTCATCAAACTTTGCCAGTCGCCTTCGTGCAGACTCTCATTCGGAGCGTGGGCGTTGCTGTACGGATCCTCGATGCCGAGCAGCAGCGCCGGAGCGCCGCCGAATAGCTCCGCCAGCGGGCCGACGAAGCCGATGGAGCCGCCGCAGCCGATCTTCAGCGGCTCTCGACCAAACCCATCGCGCATCGCCTGCACCGACGCCGAGAATGCCGGCCCCGTCGGATCGGTCATCCACCACTTCACCGATCTCCCCGCGGGTTTCACACTGACCTCGACGCCCCACGGCGGGTCGGCGGTCAGCACCGCCTTGAGCTGCTCGAACACCTCGTCGGGATCCTGGTCCGGCACGATGCGACAGCTGACAATTGCCGCCGCCTTCGGCAGCACCTGGTTCGACGCATTGGCGATCGAGCTGGCCTCCTGAGCGATGATCGTTACCGCCGGCTGGCGCCAGGTCTGCTCGTAGACGGTCTTGCCCTTCTCCGTGGCGAAGCGAACGGCAGGCAGGACGCCAAACTCCTTCCGCAACTTGGCTTCGTTGATCGGGATGGCAGACATCGTCTTGCTCTCGGCGGCGGTCAGCTGGCGAACGCGGTCGTGGAGGTGCGGCACCGGCAGCGGCCCGTTGTTCCAGTAGAGCCGCGACAGCACGACATTCAGGGCCAGGGCCGCGTCGGGCAGGGCGCCGCCGGCCATGCCGCTGTGGACCGGCATCGCGGCGCTGCGCACCTCAACCGTCAAAGCCACGATACCGCGCAGCGAGTAGGTGATGCTCGGCATGCCAGTGTCGATGTTCTCGGTATCGCAGACGACGATCACGTCGGACAGCAGTCGGTCCCGGTGCTCCTGAAAGAAGCCGAGCAGGTTGGACGAGCCGACCTCTTCCTCGCCTTCGACCAGCATTTTCACGTTGACGGGCAGGCCGCCCACCGTCTTGAGGTAGGCCATGATGGCGCCGAGCTGGGCGGTGATGGCGCCTTTGTCGTCGGCGGAACCGCGGCCAAAGAGCCGGCCATCGCGCGCCGTCAGCGTCCACGGGTCGGAGGCCCATTTCACGTCGCCCACGTCGTTGACGGGCTGCACGTCATGATGGGCGTAGAGGAAGACAGTCGGCTTGCCGGGAGCGCCGAGCCATTCGCCGTAGGCATAGGGGTTGGAGTCGGCGGTCTTCAGGACGGCGACGTTGTTGAGACCAGCCCGTTTCATCTGCTCGGCGGTCAGAGCGGCACTGTCGCCAATTTCTTTTTGATGCTGGCCGTCGTTGCTGATGCTGCGGACCGCGACGAGCGCGGCGAGGTCGCGCACCAACGCGGCGTGATTGTCGCGTAGCCAGGCCGGCACAGATGGATCGACGCTCATGGCAGAGGTTCCCGCGATTGGTGTTGGCTGCAGAACGACGGGGATTGTTGTAGGTCCGGCCGGAGTGGACGCAACCCCGAAGCAGCTCCCGGAAAGTGGAGGATTGGTTCGGCCGGAGATGCGGGCAGGCGCTCCCGAACAGTGCCAGCGGAATGTTACGTTCGTAGGCAGTCATCTGTTGGGGCGCCGCGCGGATACCATCTCGCACGCGCTCGGGGTCGTTTATTCGTCCTCATCGTCCACGCCAAACTTTTCGACCACCTCGTCGTCGCGCTGCGACGGCACCGGTACGCTCACGTCGCCGATCAGCTCCTTCAGCAAGCTTTCCGGCGTCACCTTGCGCAGCCGGCTTTCGGGCCTCAGAATGAGGCGATGGGCCAGCACCGGCACCACCATGCGCTTCACGTCGTCGGGCGTGACGAAATTACGGCCACCAAGTGCTGCCATCGCCTGCGCCGTACGGAACAGCGCGATCGACGCCCGCGGACTGCCGCCGAGCAGGACGTCCTCGTGTTCCCGCGTGGCGTGAACGATTTGCAGGACGTAGCGCCGCAGCTTGTCCTCGACGTGAATCTCGCGCACGGCTTCCTGAGCCGCGACGAAATCGGCAGCCGAGATCACCGGGTTCAGGTCGTCGATGGGGTGGCCGTGCTGCAAGCGCTGCAGCATCTTGCCCTCCTCTTCGAGGCTGGGATAGCCGAGGCTGAGGCGGATGAGAAAGCGGTCGAGCTGGGCTTCCGGCAGCGGAAAGGTACCCTCGTGATCGACGGGATTTTGCGTGGCGATGACGAGAAAGGGCGGCTTGAGTGTGTAGGTCTGACCGTCCACGCTGACGCGGCGCTCGGCCATCGCTTCCAGGAGGGCCGACTGCGTGCGCGGCGTGGTGCGGTTGATCTCGTCGGTCAGGAGCGTCTGAGCGAAGATGGGGCCGGGGCGGAACTCGAACTCGGCGGTCTTCTGGTTGAAGACGCTGACGCCGGTGACGTCGGTCGGCAGCAAGTCGGGGGTACACTGGATGCGCTTGAAGGTGCAGCCGACGCTGCGCGCCAGAGCGCGGGCGAGCATGGTCTTGGCGACGCCGGGCACGTCTTCGAGAAGAATGTGGCCTTCGCAGAGGTAGGCGGCGAGACACAGGTTGATCTGCGACCGTTTGCCGAGAATGACCTTCTCGATATTGGCGGCGATCTTGCTGGCGACGGCTGCCACGTCGGAACGCCGTGCCTCGCCGCCTTCCGCCTTCGCCATGGAAAATGATCTCGACAGGTGCGCTGTCCGACCCGCAGTATGTTCTTGCCCAAGATAGCGAGTTCATGAGCCGCCCGCAACGGCGGCCAGACGAACGCCTTCCAGTGTCAGCAGCGGCTCAAGGTGCGCCTTGCCCAGTGCAGCGGCGGAGACCAGGGAAGCGTCGCCGCCCGTCAGAAAGAGTTGGGGGACGGCGTCGAAGTGGCGGGAGTAGGTCGCGACGAGCGCCAGGATGCCTCCGACCACCGCCCAGTAAATTCCGTTCTCAATGGCCGAGGCAGTCGCCAGACCGGGCACAGTGGGAAGTTTCTTCGGCACGCCGATCAATGGCAGCTGTGCCGTGTAGTCGTGCAGCGCCTTCGCCATCAGGCCGAAGCCCGGCAGGATGGCTCCGCCCGCGAATGCCCCTGTCTCGTCGATCCAATCGACGGTCACCGCTGAGCCGGCGTCGATAACGACTGCTGCACTCTCCGGATCTCGGAGCGCGTTCACCGCTACTGCGTCGAGCAGCCGGTCGATGCCGACGCCTTCGGGTTGTGGCGCTTTAACGACGAGCGGCAGACTGCGCCAGTCCGTGAGGACCGTGACGCGATCGCCGCGCTGCCGAATCCATTCCGCCAGCCGATCGCGCCGCGCCGGATGCACTCCGGCGATGGTCCACGACGCGGGCCGCGGCAGTCGCCACGTCTCGGCCTGTCGTTGCCATGACTCCGGATCGTCAGGTAAAAACGCCGCGGCTTCGACGACGGTGTCCGGCGAACAGCGGCCCCACTTGATGCGCGTGTTGCCCACGTCGGCGACCACGTCCGGCGTCATGGACGACCCTCAACGCCGCTTGCGGCTTAGCGGAGGCACGCCGCCGCTAAGCCGCAAGCGGCAAATACCGTGTTCATTCCGGCAGCGTTTGCAAGCGCTCCATCACGGCGCGCACCAGGTCGGAGAGCCCCTGCCCCGTCACCGCCGAGATCGCCAGCACCGGCGCACCAATTTCGTCCTGCATCTTCTGGCGCACCTCGCTGGCGTCGGTCAGCTCACTCTTGCTGACGGCGACGACTTCTGGCTTTTTCGCCAGCTCCGGGCTGTACAACTCCAGCTCGCGGCGGATGGTGCGATAGTTCGTCAGCGGATCACTGCCGTCGGACGGCAATGGCTCGACGAGATGGACCAGGACGCGCGTCCGCTCGACGTGGCGCAGGAACTCGTGTCCCAGACCGACGCCGCTGTGCGCCCCTTCGATCAGGCCCGGCAGATCGGCGAGGATGAACGCCCGCTCACCGCCGACGCTGACCTGGCCGAGGTGTGGGTGCTTGGTCGTGAACGGATAATCGGCGATCTCCGGATGGGCGTGCGACACCCGGCTCAGCAGCGTCGATTTGCCGGCGTTGGGCAGACCGACGAGGCCGGCGTCGGCGATGACCTTCAGCTCCAGCGTGATCCAGCGTTCTTCGCCGGGCGTGCCGGGCTGCGTCTCGCGCGGGGCGCGGTTGGTCGAGGAGACGAAGGCGTGATTGCCGCGGCCGCCGCGGCCGCCCTTGGCGACGACAACTTCAGCGCCGTCTTCCTTGAGGTCGCGCAGCACGTTGCCGCGGTCGCGGTCGCGGATGATCGTGCCCGGCGGCACGGTGATGATGAGGTGGTGAGCCTTCTTACCGTGGCAATCAGACGGCTCCCCCTTGCCGCCGCCGTCGGCGCGCCAGTGCTTGCGATTGACGATATCGGCAAGGCTGTCGGTGCCGGCGACGGCGCGGATGAGGATGTCGCCGCCGTCGCCGCCGTCGCCGCCGTTGGGGCCGCCTTTCGGCACATACTTCTCGCGCCGAAAGCTACAACAGCCCGCGCCGCCGTCGCCGCCCTTGACGTAAATCGTCACCCGATCCACGAATATCATGAGGACACGAACCATCCAAAGAACATCGGCCCGCGCCGGCCGAACGACGGCGCGGCAACGGGCCGTGAAAGATATGATACGCGGTTGGAGCGATAAGCTGAAGAGGGTGAGCCTCCCAAAGCAGGCAGCGCCAGTCTTGCGGCCTGAAGGGCCGCTTCCATCAGCCCAGGCCGCGGGCCTGGGCAAGGGTGGCTGCGGGAGGCTCACCCGTTCCGAATAACGCGACTGATGGTTCCCCATATGTGCGGGGAGCATGGTACGACTTTTGCACGTTCCTGCCGTTGTCCCACGACCAGGAGCTGACATGTCATCCTCTAAAGATGAGGCGATTATCGGCGTCTTCCACGATCCCAAGAAGGCTCAGGCTGCCGTGCGGAGTCTGCGCGCGGCTGGTTTCCAGGACGCGCAGATCGGCGTCCTTTCCCGCTACAACGAGGAAAACGACACAGCGGATCATACCGGCGCTGGGGCTGTGGTTGGTGCCGGGACGGTTGGCGGAGTGGCTGCCCTGTGGTCTCTGGCCATCTCCTTCGGTGTTCTTCCGGTGATCGGACCGATCCTCGCAGCGGGTCCGCTGGCAGCTGCCCTTATCAGTGCGGCCGGCGGAGCAGCAGCCGGAGGAGTCGTCGGCGCCCTGGCGGGGTCGGGTCTCTCGGAACACGATGCGCGATACTACGAAGGCGAGCTCGCGTCCGGACGCACCCTGGTGACCGTCCACGCTGACGAACGAGTCGGCTTGGCCTGGGATATTCTGACCGGTCATAGCGCGCATAATCGAGCGACGGCGAGCGCGGCAAGGAGCGAACAAGAGTAACCGTGCTTTCCCACGGCACTGATCTTGTGAAACGAGCTTCCAGCCTCTTCACGGCCCCTCAGATTCTGAAAGCGTCACCTTGTCCTGCGTTTTGCTACATACTCTCGGAGGTGTACCATGCTGAGCAGACAGTACTTTTTTTGTACGTTTCTCGTCACACTCGCGGCGAGTTCTATCCCAGCGCGGGCGGAGGAGAAATCGCCGCAGCGTCTGAACTCGACTCTCAAGGTCCAGTTCCTCGACGGGGCGACCGTTAGCAGCAAAGTCGGGCGCTTTCCCCTGACGCTGACGTTCCTGAATCCCACCGAGAACGAGCAGACCTTCACGAATGCGGAATACCAGTTCGTCCTGCTCGATCATGAGGGAGTGGATACCAAGATCGGCGTGATCGCGACGACGGAGCTGCGGACGATTACCCTGAAGAATCGGACGGACTCCGACAGGCCCAATGTCTCCGTGCCGGCGGGGAAGCTCAAGGTCGGGGAAGAATACTATCTGGTGGCGACGCTCCGCAACCTGACCGGCCTCGTCAAATTCATCGCCAAGGAATGAGCGCGCTCGGCCCCAATCACTCCCGGTCTGCGGAATGGTCTCTTCGCTCAGCGCCGCTTCAATTCTGCCAGGAGCTTGTTCAGGACGTTCGGCTCAATCGGCTTGACCAGATGGCGATCAAAGCCCGCTTCCGCCGAGCGGCGGCGATCTTCTTGCTGCCCCCAGCCGGTCAACGCCAATAGCCGAATGTTCTCCAGACCGGGTTGTAGCCGCAGCCTGCGAGCCACCTCGTAGCCGTCCATGCCGGGCATGCCGATGTCGAGGAACACCAGCTCCGGCTGGTAGCTCGCCGCCATTTCCAGCGACGCGGGTCCGTCGTGAGCGACGCGGACCTTGTGGCCTTGCAGGCGCAGCAGCATGGCGAGGCTGTCGGCGGCGTCGACGTTGTCATCCACTACCAGCACTTTTAAGGATGACTGCTGGAGCGTAATCGATGAATCGTCCGGCGTTGCTTCCTCCTGCATCCTTTCGACTTCGACTTTCGAAAGCGGCAGCTGCACGACGAATTCGCTGCCTTTTCCCAACCCCGCGCTGTAAGCCTTGACGGTTCCCTGGTGCATCTCGACAAGATTCTTCACCAGCGTCAGGCCGATGCCCAGCCCGCCCTGCGACCGAATGGCCGCATGGTCCACTTGCACGAACAACCCGAAAATATGGGGCAGCATGTCCGGGGCGATGCCGATGCCGTTGTCGCGCACGCGCAGCACCGCCCGATCGCCCTCCCGAGCGGCGGTCAGCCAGAGGCGTCCCTTGGCCTCGGTGTATTTGGCCGCGTTCGTCAACAGGTTGCCGACGACCTGGGCCAGGCGCACCGAGTCGGCGTCCAGCGGCAGCGAGTCGGAGGGCAACGCGATGGTCAGCTCGTGGCCCTGCGCCTCAATGAGCGGCTGCGCCGTCTCCACGGCACGGGCGACCACGGAGGCCAATTCCACCCGCTCTTTGCGCAGCTCGATCTTGCCGCGCATGACGCGCGACACATCGAGGAGATCATCGACCAGGCGAACCAGGTGCTGGACCTGGCGCTCCATCATCTCGGTGGTGCGCTGGGCGGTCGCCGCATCGACCCGCGGCATTTTCAGGATTTGCAGCGAGTTGCGGAGGGGAGCCAGCGGGTTGCGCAGCTCGTGGGCCAGCGTCGCCAGGAACTCGTCCTTGCGGCGGTCGGCGTCGCGCAGCTCAGCGTACAGCTGCGAATTTTCGATGGCGATGGCCGCTCGCCGAGCCAGCTCCTCGGCGAACGCCAGGTCGGCCTTCGTGTAGCGCCGACCGGATTCCGCCAGAATAAAGGACACCGCACCGAGGACTTTGCCTCGACCCTTGAGGGGCACGCACATAAAAGACCGCAATCCCAACTCCCGAAGAATGCGCAGATGTTCTTCGTCCTTCGCCCCCTGGACGAGCAAGGCGTCGGGGATATCCGTCATCATCTCTGCCACGCCCGAGCGCAGCACGTGCGGCACCCCGTGAGGCGAATCCGGGTCGGGCGGATAGCGGCGCTGGAACTCGAGGGCCAGCTGAACCTTGGCCTGGTCCACATGGACGACCGCCAGCCGCTTCACGGAGCCGTCCGGCTCCGCCATGTCCACGGCGCACCAGTCGGCAAAGTGCGGCACGGCGAGGCCAGCCACCTTCTGCAACGTGCTTTGATAATCCACGATGGCGGCGAGCGTGGCGCTGGCGTCGGCGAGGAATTGCAGGGCTTGCTCGACCCGCTTGCGATCGGTGACGTCCGCCGAGATGCCGATAATCGCCTTGAGGCTGCCCTGTTCGTCAAAGACGGGTGTATCCGTGACGAAGGCGGGAAACGTGGTGCCGTCTCGGCTACGCATCAGGAACTCGCCGGACCAGCTCTGCCCTGCCCGCAACCGGGACATGATCTCGGCGCCATGCAGCTGCGACGCCGGGGCCGCCGTCGTCTCGATAACGTTCCGCCCCAGCGCCTCACTCCGGGACCAGCCGTAAAGTGTTTCGGCGAAGCGATTCCAATAGATGATCGTCCCATCCGGGTCGGTGACGATTGCGGCTTGTCCGACGGCGTCGAGCAACCGAGCCTGAAAGTGGACTTCCTCTTCGGCGCGCTTGCGCTCGGTGACATCGCGCGTGAAGCAACGGGTGTGGCTGAAACGGCCGTCCTCCCACATCACGCTGGAGTCGATCAACACGTCCTTGATCGTGCCGTCCTTGCAACGCAGCCTGGCCGGATACTCGTTCAGCTTCTCTCCAGCCTGCAACCGCTTCAGAATGTCACAAATCACTGCTTCGTCGGCGTGGAAATCGGCGATGGGTCGGCCGACGTACTCCTCCCGGCTGTAGCCGAGCAGCTCCAGCTCCGCCTGATTGGTCCGCAAGATGATGCCGTCGGCCCCCACCCAGTGCAGCCCGACGGTGGCGTTCTCAAAGAAGTCGGCTAGCTCCTGCTCGCTCCGGCGCAGCTGTTCCTCGGCCTGCGTCCCCTCGATAAACTGGCCGATTTGGCCCGCGACGGTGTCCATCATCTCCAACAGGTCGGCGTCCGGCTGGCGAATCTCCCGGCTAAAGAATTCGATGACACCCCGGGTCTCGCCGCCGAACGCGATGGGGCAGCCGAAGGCGCCGTGCAGCCCTTCCCTGGCGGCCACGGCGACGCGCGGAAAGTTGTCGTCGTGAAGTACGTCGCGTATCCAGGCGGGTTTGCCGGAAGCCCAAATGCGGCCGGGTAGTCCCTCTCCTTTCGGCCACGTGTGTCCCCGGCTGAGCGCCTCGAACTCGTGGACCGTCACGCCGGGATTGTGCCAGCTTTCGAGACAGTGCAGCGTTTCGGCGTCGGGGGTTCGGGTCCAAAAGAAGCCCACGTCCCAACCGAGGTTCTCGCAGACGGCTTGCAAGATACCCGTTGCCGCTTCCCGGACCGTGGCCGCTTGCGCGAGGAGTTGCGTGACGGCGAGACGGGCGTTGCGGCGGTGCTCGAGCCGGGTCCGCTCGCTGATATCCCGCAGGTAGGCGGTGAACAGCGGCGGCCCGTCCGTAGGGATGCGTGTGATGGCTAACTCGACGGGGAACTCCGAACCGTCCGCGCGCAGCGCGGGCAGCTCGAGCCTCTGATTGAGGACCGGGGCTTCGCCGGTGGCGAGGTAATGTTCCATGCCGTGGCGGTGGCGCTCCCGCAAGGAAGGCGGGATGATCAGCTCGGCAAGCTCGCGCCCGATAACTTGCGCGCGCTGGTAGCCGAAGGTCTTCTCGGCTGCCGGGTTGAATTCGACGACTTTGCCCTCGTGGTCCATCGTGATGATGCAGTCCAGGGCTGTTTCCAGGATGGCCGTTTTGCGGGCCGCGCTCTCCCGCAGGGCCGTTTGCGCTTGCCGCTGCTCGGAAACGTCCCGGAAGACCAGGACCACACCCACGGTCTTCCCGTCCGCATCTCGGATTGGGGCGGCACTGTCGTCGATCGGCTTCTCACTCCCGTCCCGCGCGACCAGCACCGTGTGGTTGCCCAGGCCCACGATGACTCCGTCCCGCAACACCTTGGCGACCGGGTTCTCGACGGGCTGTCGGGTCTGCTCGTGGAGGATGTTGAAGACCATCTCCAGTGGCTGCCCGCGGGCGTCGTCGTCGGTCCAACCCGTCAAGGCTTGTGCGACGGAGTTGAGGAAGGTGACGCGGCCCTCAGTATCCGTGGTGGCGACGGCATCGCCGATGCTGGCGAGCGTCACCCGCAGCCATTCGCGCTGCTCGCGGAGGCGGGCGT
>JBBQPD010000074.1:0-12603 GCA_038331535.1 Gemmatales bacterium
AGTATGCGGGGTTTACTCCCGCTTACTTGGTGCGCGGCTTCTCAATCGGCGCCACGGCCCAAAATCCGCTTCATGAGAAATCGATGATTGACGACCGGCGCGCGCCACGATTATAGTGAGCAGGTTGACTCGCCATCCTCCAGGGGATGCCACTATGCCCCGTCGTGGACTCTGCCGGTGCGGAACCGTTCTCGCGTTTGAATCGGGACCGGGCGGCTACAAGATGCGCTGCCCCCAGTGCGGCGCCGTCGTTCGGCTGCGCGCGGATGAGCAGACGCGCCAACGGCAGCGGTCGGGCGTGCTCGCCTTCCGACCGCCGGCCCCTTCCGACCCCGAAGTGCCCTCTTCTTCCGAACAGACTCCCCTCGTATCTCCCGACCAATACGATTACGACGCCCTCCGCCCCGGCGAGTTGCCGGTCGTCGAGATGGTGCCGCTGTCGTCGCTGGCTCCTGTGGCCGCGCCGTCCTTCTGGCGACGGCGCTGGCTGCCGCTGACGGCGACGCTTGTCGCGGCGATCTCAACCATTGTGGCGGCCTGTATATTGCGTGGGTAACAGTTGTTTACGTTTCGCGACACGCCTCACATGGGAGCGACATGAGCAGATTGACAGGCAAGACCGCCCTGGTGACGGGCGGCGGCAGCGGCATCGGCCTGGCGGTGGCGCGACAACTCCTCGCGGAAGGCGCCCGCGTACTGATCTCCGGCCGCAACGAGGACAAGCTTCGCGCTGCGGCAACCTCTCTCAACGCCGGGGACCGCCTCCTCTGGCACGCCGCCGACGTGTCGCTGCCGGGGCCGGTCGAGGCACTCGTGAAAGACGCCACCACCCGGCTCGGGCGCATCGACCTTCTCGTCAATAACGCCGGTGCCAACATCAAGGAGCGCACGTTCCGCGAGCTGACGCCGGAGTCGTGGAAGTACCTCGTCGGCGCCAACCTCGAAGGGGCGTTCTACTGCATGCACGCCGTCCTGCCGCAAATGCTGGCGCGAAAGGACGGCCTCATCATTAACGTCAATTCGACTTCTGGCAAGCGGGCGGGGCCGCTAGGCGGCGCCGCCTACTCCGCGGCCAAGTTCGGCCTGCGCGGCCTGGCGATGGCGGTCGCCGCCGAGGAGAAGAATAGCGGCGTCCGCGTCAGCAGCGTCTATCCGGGGGAAGTGGACACGCCGATCCTCGACAATCGGCCCAGCCCGGTGAGTGAGGAGCATCGCAAGGGGATTTTGCAGCCGGATGACGTGGCCGCCGCCGTCGTGTTCATCGCCACGCTGCCGCCGCGCGCCTGGGTGCCGGAATTGGTGTTGGCGCCGACGAGGCAGCAGTACGTCTAGAGGAAATGCAGAAGTCAGAATGCAGAAGTCAGAATGAATTCATTCTGACTTCTGCATTGGATTGGCTATTTCACTTCGACCACCTCAATGACGACGCACGAGATGTTGTCGCGCGAGCCTTGATCCAGGGCGAGCTGGCAGAGGCCGGTCGCGCATTCCTGCACGTCGGTCTTTTCCTTGACGTAGGTCGCGAGCTGTTCGTCGGGGACGACGCCGCTCAGGCCGTCGGTGCAGAGCAGGAAGCGGTCGCCGGCTTGCAACTGTACCACTTTCACATCGGGGCCTTCGCCGACCTCGGCGCTGCCGAGATATTTCCACAGAACGTTGCGGTAGCGGTGCGTGCGCGCCTCGGCGGCGGAAATGGTCTTGGCCTCGACGAGGGCCTGGGCGATGGAGTGATCGACGGTCAGTTGCTCGATTTTCTTGCCGCGGATTTGATAGGCCCGGCTGTCGCCCATGCCGGCGACGTAGATCAGTGAGCTGCCCTTGCGCCACACGGACACGATGACGGTCGTGCCCATGTTCTTCAGTTCGCGGTCCAGGGCGGCCATCGCCATGATTTCTTCGTTGGCCTGGACGACCGAGCGGCGGACGATGCTCTTGGTCTCGTCGTTGCCGACGACGCCGGTGATGTACTTTTTCAGCTCGCGCGGGATGATCTCGACGGCGCGTTTACTGGCCACCTCGCCGGCGGCCTGGCCGCCCATGCCGTCGGCGACGAGGCAGACGGTCATGTCGGGGAACGCCTTCACGTCGATGGAATCTTCGTTGTTTTCCCGGAAGTTCCCCTGAATGGAGCATTTGCCGATGTTCAGCGCCAGGGCCATAGGGCCACCTCGTTCTGGATCGAGCCTGCGTCGGCGGGGTGACAGGACCGCGCCAGGGCGACCGAAGAATCCCACCCGTCTGACGCCAGAAGGAAGAGTAACCGAGAAAACCGGCCGGGGCAAGCGCGGCGGCCGGTTCCGCCAGACAGGATCTCTTCTGTAGGGTAATGGTAACACGCCGTCAACGATTTACCAGTCAATCCGCCAAAATCGGTTGGATCGCTGGGATCGCTATACGAGCCGCGCCCGTCCGGGAGCGTTGGCGTTAAACGCTCCCTGACGGTCGCGGCTCGTAATTCAACTCAAGCGAAGCCGACGATCCCGACTGCCCGTAATCTATCCTCGCGGGCGGTACCTCCCCGTTATCCCCCGAACGGAGTTTCGCGATGGCACTATCTCCCCTCGCAGGCAAGCCGGCGCCGGCCGCGCTGCTGATCGACGTCGGTAAGCTGGTGAGCGAATATTACCTTCGGCAACCGGATACGGGCGACCCGCGTCAGCTGGTGAGCTTCGGCACCAGCGGCCATCGGGGCACCTCGCTGGACGGCTCCTTCACCGAGGCGCACATCCTGGCCATCACGCAGGCCATCTGCGAATATCGCCAGAAAGAGGGCATCACCGGGCCGCTGTTCATGGGCAAGGACACGCACGCTCTGTCCGGACCCGCCCAGCGTTCGGCCCTGGAAGTCCTCGCGGCCCACGGTATCGACGCCATCCTTCAGCCGCACGAGGGCGCCACGCCGACGCCCGTGATCTCGCGCGCCATCCTCGTTTACAACCGGGGACGAAGCAACGGCCTCGCCGATGGTGTCGTTATCACCCCGTCGCACAATCCGCCGCGCGACGGCGGCTTCAAGTACAACCCGCCCAACGGCGGCCCGGCCGACACCGATGCCACCGGCTGGATTCAGGACCGGGCCAATCAGTTGCTGCGCGCGGGCAACGCTGAAGTCCGGCGACTGGCTTACGAGGAGGCTATCCGCGCCGGCACCACGCGCCAGCAGGATTACATTCGGTCTTACGTGGACGACCTGCCTGCGGTCATCGACATGGATGGCGTCAAGGCGGCGGGGTTGAAGCTGGCCGTCGATCCGCTGGGCGGCGCCAGCCTGCACTACTGGGAGCAGATCGCCGAGACTTACGGGCTGAACCTGACGGTAGTCAACAAGGCGGTCGATCCGAAGTTCGCGTTCATGACCGTCGATCACGACGGCCAGATTCGCATGGACTGCTCCAGCGTCTACGCGATGGAGGGACTGGTTCGGCTGAAAGACTCCTACGCGGTGGCGTGGGGCAACGACCCCGACTCCGACCGACACGGCATCGTCACGCCGTCCGCGGGCCTGATGAATCCGAATCATTATCTCTCGGTCGCGATCGACTACCTGTTCCGCAATCGACCGCAGTGGCCGACTCAGGCCGCGGTCGGCAAGACACTGGTGAGCAGCAGCATCATCGACCGCGTGGCGGTGGCGCTGGGGAGAAAGCTGATCGAGGTGCCGGTCGGCTTCAAGTGGTTCGTTGCGGGTTTGTTCGACGGCTCGCTCGGCTTCGGCGGCGAGGAGAGCGCGGGGGCGAGCTTCTTGCGCCGCGACGGCACAGTCTGGTCCACCGACAAGGACGGTCTCATCCTGGGTCTTCTGGCGGCGGAGATCACGGCCCGCACCGGCAAGGATCCCGGCCAGCACTTCCAGGAATTGGCCGCGAAGTACGGGACGCCTTACTACGCCCGCATCGATCAACCGGCGACGCCAGCCCAGAAGGACGTGCTGAAGAAACTGTCGCCGGAGTCGGTGAAAGACGCGACGCTGGCCGGCGAGCCGATTGTGGCGAAGCTAACGCGCGCGCCAGGGAATAATGCGGTGGTCGGCGGCCTGAAAGTGGTTGCCGCCAACGGCTGGTTCGCGGCACGGCCGTCGGGGACAGAGGACGTTTACAAGATTTATGCGGAGAGTCTGAAGGATCAAGCGCACCTCGACGCTATCTTGTCGGAGGCGCGGCAGATCGTCGGGCGGGCACTGGCGGCGGGAATTGTTTAGCCGCGAGCGCTTGTGACAAGCGCTTGCGGGACGCTCGCGGCTAAACATTACTTGATTTCCTTGAGTCGCAGATTGCGATACTCCATCTGCCCGCGGTCGGCTTCCAGGCCGATGCCGCCGGTGGCGGGAAGCTTGAGCGCCTCTTCCAGCACTTCGCCGTTGCAGGTGCAGCGCGCGACGGTGCCCTTGACCACGACCACGATCTCGTTCCACTCCTGCGGCTTGTACTTCTTCAGGTTCTTGTACGGCCCGGCGACGAGGTAATCGCGCACCTGCAATTGCGGCTCGCGCAGGAACAGGCCGCTGTCCGCGTTGACCTCCGCGCGGAACTCGAGGCGCAGCTCGAAGTCGTTCGGAAACTTGGCCGTCGTCCAGAGCTGCTTGATGCCCTTGCCGGCATTGACGACGATCGTGCCGTCCTTCGCCGTGAAGCGCTTGTCGTCCGATTCCGTCTTGCCGTCGAACTTCTCGCCGGTTTTATAGCCCCAGCCGGTGAGGTCTTTGCCGTTGAACAACTCGATCGTACCGGCCTCGGGTTTGGGGTCGGCGGCGTGAGAAGAGAGACTGACGGCCAGCACGCACAGGAAACAGGAGAGTACACGCGACATGACGGATTCCTCTGGGGTTGCGAATTCAGATGGGGACAATCTATCGGGCGCACGTGAACCGGCCCACTATTACTCCGGCAAGGAAAATGGTTCGCGAGCCGCGACCGTCAGGGAGCGTGGGGCCTACCGTACGATCGTACTCTCCTCCTTCACCACTGGTTGCTTCAGTGTGGCGCTCGAAAGCTCGACGCGAAGGCGGGCATCGCCTGCTTTCGTCGGTTCGACGTCGATGGCGTAATCCAGCTTGGCGCCGGCTGGCAGGTGCTCCACCGGCTGGAACTCCAGACGATCGCCGGTGACCCGGTAACCACCCGGCCCCCACACGGCGACGACGCGCATCTCCGGCGGAATCTTGCAGACCACCTGCACGCGCTCGCCGTCGAGCGAACCCTGGTTCGTCACCTGGATCGTGTAGCCCGCGCGGTCGCCGAGGTGAACCGGATCGACCTTGTCCGCCACCTTGAGGTTGAAGGCTGCCACACCCTGGATCGCGAGCGCTGCCTCGGCTTTTGATTGCAACACGCCAAGCGGCAGGCCAGCGGCGTCGCCTGGCTTCAGTGCTTCGGTCACCGCCTGGGCCGAGACGTACGCGGAGTTCACGACCTTCGCGGAGGGCCGCGTCCCCTTCGTCACGAGCTTCAGCACTCGAACGTCGTTGGGCCGCAGAACGCCGACGTCCCACACCACCTCGCCGCTGTTGAACCGGCCCTCCGGCGCCTCGACGAACAGCAGTTCCGGCGGGAGCAGGTCGCGGACGGTCACCTGTTGCAGCGGCACCTGGCCAGTGTTTTTTAACTCCAGGCTCCACTCCGCCGGGCGGCCGACGAGGCGCGATGTTGGCCCTGTGAGCCGTAACACGAGGCCGGTCTCGAGCACTTTCAGGTTGCGCGGCTCGGCCTTGGCACTCAGGCCGCCGTCGGCTGTGACGGTGACGCCGACGGGCGTCTCACCGGCCGCGCGCGGCGTCAGGCTCAGCGACACGGTCCGCGTTTCGCCCGCGCGCAGCGTGCCGACGGGGATTTCGACGGGGTTCTTCTTCGACTCGTGATCGAGAAGGTCGGTCCGGAAGACGGCCGACAGCATGACGTTCGTCGCCGGCCCGGTGCCGGAGTTGCGCACCGTCGCCTGACAGGTGATCGGCGCCGGACCCACCCCGTTGACACCCTGCGCCAGGACCGCGGTCGCGGGGACCGACAACGTCGCCTCCAGCTTCGGCGCCGGTACGCCGACCACGTCCGCGGTGACGGTCTGCTCGTCGCGCAGCCCCTCGGCGGTGATGACGCTGGCTCGGCTGGTAAGCGCTCCGAGGCGCGGCGAGCGGACGACCAGGCTCAGCTGGCGCGTCGCCCCGCCGGCTAACTCGCCGAGCGTCCAGATGAGCGTGTTGCCGTCGCGCAGGGCGGGCGGTTCGGAGCGAATGTACTGAGCGCCATCCGGCAGGGCAGCACGGACGGTGTAGGCGGGCGTGGCGGCCGCGGCGTTGTTGCGCACGGCGATGGCAAACGTCGCATCCTGATTGACCTGCACGGTGATCGGCCCGGTGTGCGTCAGGGCCACAGCGGGCGCTTGCCAGTCGATGGCCGTCTCGCCCCGGCCGACAACGACGGGCGGCGCGGTCGCCGAGCGCGCATCGGGCCGCAGGATTTCGACGGCCAGCCGCGTCCGGCCACCCTGTGGCGAGGAGAGATAGACGGCGGACGACGCCACGCCCGCCGCGTCGCTGACTACGAGCGCCTCGTGCGCGCCGGTCGGTAACAGCAGCGCCATCGGGCCGTCGAGGTAGCGGTAGCGGACCCAGTAACCGGGCAGCGGTTGGTTGTCGGCCTGGCGGTAGACGCGTGTGGAGAGCGGGACACGATCGCCGGGGCGGGCCGCTTGCGTTGGCGGCAGCGTATACGAGGTGTCGAACCAGCGCTGCGTGACGACGGCGCGGTTCGTGTCGGCGTTGGCCACGTCGGCAGCGAAGACCGTCAGGTGCGATTCGCCCTCCACGGCCGAGGTAATCATGCACCACGTCTCGCCGGTGTCGAGGACGAGATCGTCTTCCGCCCGTCCGGTGTTGCGGGCGACGCGCTGGGCGGAACGGCCGGTGTCGGTGACGGCGAATTTACTCTCGCGCTTGCCGCGACTGGTCAGCAGGCCGGCACGGTCGTCGGCGGCGAGAATCTGGCCGGCGCCTTCCAGCGTCCATTCGACGCGCTTGCCGCGCAGCGGCTTCCCCTGATCGTCAATAACCGTCGCGATCAGGATGCAGTGGCCGCGCACGGCATTGCCGCACGGCAAGGCGCGGACTTCGAGGCGAACGGCGTGCGGATCGGTATTGCTGAGCAGGCCGAGGAAGGACGATTGCGTTTGCGGCTGCACGGCGTCGCTGCCGGGCGCGTGAGGCGTCGGCGTCGTGCTCTTGCATCCGGAGACGAGGCACACGGCCAGCAGCACAGCTCGGCTGATCGCGGACAGGGGGTGCCGAGCGGTTCGCGCCATCGCGCCCTTCTCCCGGATTTGGATGGATCGAACCGCGCTTATAAGCAAACGCGCCGGGAATACAAGGCGAGGTCGATACAGCGCCGGCCTTTCGCTCACCACGTAGGTCTCCTAGAATGCCCACTCCGGATCATCAGGGCGGGGACGAACGACCATGCCGATCATCGAGGTGCACGGGCTGACGAAAACCTATCGCGTCTTTCAGAAGGAGCCGGGACTGCGCGGCGCTCTCAGCGGTCTGCTTCGCCGTCGCTACAAGGAAGTCCACGCCGTCGCCGACGTTTCCTTCTCTATTGAGCCGGGTGAAATGGTCGCCTTCCTCGGGCCGAACGGCGCCGGCAAGACGACCACGCTGAAGATGCTCTCCGGCCTCATCTACCCGACGACCGGCAACGCCAGCGTGCTTGGCTTCGTGCCGTGGGAACGGCCCGACGCCTTTCGCCGCCGCTTCGCGCTCATCATGGGCCAGAAGAACCAGCTCTGGTGGGACTTGCCGGCCGGCGACAGCTTCCGCCTACACCGCGAAATCTACTCGCTACCCCAGGCCGCCTTCGACCGCACCCTGGGACATCTCACCGAATTGTTCGGCGTCGAGAAGCTGACGCGCCAGCCAGTGCGCGAGTTGTCGCTCGGCGAGCGCATGAAGATGGAGCTGATCGCCGCCTTGTTACACGAGCCGCAATTGCTGCTGCTGGACGAACCGACCATCGGCCTTGACGTGGTGGCGCAGGTCGCCATTCAGCGCTGCCTGAAAGAGTACAACGTGACGCGCGGCGTGACGATGCTGCTGACGAGCCACTACATGCGCGACGTGGAAGCGCTATGCCAGCGCGTGCTGGTGATCGCCCACGGCCGGGTCATCTTCGACGGGCCGCTGTCCGGCATCCAGTCGCGCTTCGGGCAGCACAAGCTGGTCCGCCTGCAATTCGCTGGGGAGGAAGTGCCGCCGGGAATGTCGCAGTTCGGCGAGTGCAATATTACCGGGCCGGTGGCGGAGCTGAAGGTGGAGCGCAGCCAGGTGTCTGCCATGCTGGCGACGATTCTCGACCGCTACACGGTCATCGACGTGAGCGTGCAGGATCCGCCGCTGGATCAGACGATCGCCAAGGTGTTCGAGGAAGGGCGGGAAAAATCGGCGTCAGGCCTGCTGTCGACGGCACAGACCGAAGACGTAATTCGCTAAGGGCGAGCCGATCCTGCCGCCGCACGGGAGTCCGAGGGATTGGCTAAAAGCTCTTAGCTGTCAGCTAATAGCTTTCAGCCGAACCAGCAAAGGAGAGGTCTCGCGTGGCTGACACGTCACTGCTCGCCGTACTCGCGCCGCCGTCCGTGGCACGGTCGCTGCGCAAGTATTTCAACATCTTCCGCGCCTCGCTGATCGAGCGCATGGCGTACCGGGGCGATTTCCTGCTCGGCACCGTGCTGCGCTTTTTGCCGATGCTGACGACAATCCTGCTCTGGCACGCGGTCTACAAGGGCGCCAACGACAGCGACATCGGCCAGGGCGGCAAGACGTACAATTTCCGCGAGATGATCGCCTATCTGTTGCTGGTGCATGTCAGCCGCATGTTTTCGAGCATGCCGGGGCTGGCCAATGGTGTCGCGCGCGACATTCGCGAAGGGACGCTCAAGAAGTACCTGCTCCAGCCGCTCGACATGATCGGCTACCTGGTTTCGTATCGGGCGGCGCACAAGGCGGCGTATATCGCCACGTCGGCGCTGCCCTACGCGCTGCTGTTCTTCTTCTGCCGTGACTTCTTCGACGGCTTCCCGGACCCGCTGACGTTCGTCGCCTACCTCGCCACCTTGCTGCTCGGTTTCGTGCTGGGGTTCTTTTTCGAAGCCGCGATCGGCATGATCGGCTTCTGGTTCCTGGAAGTGACGTCGTTGCTCTGGGTCATCAACACGTTGAACTTCTTCGTCTCCGGCCACATGTTCCCGCTCGACTTGCTGTCGCCGGGGATGGCGCAGGTGTTGAAGCTGCTGCCGTTCCAGTACCTGGCGTACTTCCCGGCCGCGGTGTTCCTGGGCAAGATTCACGGCATGGAATTGGTCTATGGCCTGCTGATTGAAGTGGCGTGGGCGGTGTCGCTGATCGCGATCGCGCGGTTTTTGTACCGGCGCGGGTTGCGGCATTACAGCGCGTACGGCGGGTAACGAATCGCCGCTTGCGGCTTGGCGGGAGACCACCGCGAAACCGCAAGCGGCGAATGCGGCTTACGCGTCGCGCAGCTCCTCGACGAGCGTCTGGATGCGCTCGGCGAGCAACGCCACGTCGAACGGCTTCTTGAACGATTCGCTGAAGCCGAACTGCGTGAGGGTTTCCGGGGCGGACTCGTCCTCGCCGGCAAGCGCGATGATGAGGGTCGCCTCGTAAGCCAGGTTGCGGCGCAGGTTCTGGGCGATCTGCAGCGCTTCGCTGCGGCCCATTGCCAGGTCGATGACGATCGTATCCGGGTGGAAGCCTTCCGCCTGGATGCCGGCTTCAAAGCCGCTATTGGCGACGACGTACCGAAAATCGTCGTCTTCCGGCAGCAGTTCCTTGACGCGGTCAATGAACAGCGGCTCGGCGCCGATGATGAGGATTTTGTGCCACCCTTCTTCCTCAAGCTCGCCCAGGGGCATCTTGTGTTCTTTGAGGAAGCGGATGAGGTTCTCGCGGGGGATACGGCGGTCCTGGCTGCCGGGGATCCGGTAGCCTTTGAGCTTGTGTGTATCGAACCACTTGCTGACCGTCCGGGGCGCTACCTTGCAGATTTTGGCGACCTGCCCGGTCGTGAATACCGTCTTCTTGGCCATGACACGGACTCCCTATCCAATGTGGCTGAGTCTCTACCCCGGCCGGCGGTTGCGGGCGCACGGCCGGGGTTCCACCACCCGTCCCGGCGACCCCTGTCCACAGGAGCAGGGGCGCGTCCCCGGCCGTGCGGGGGCCGGGAATGGAGGCGGGGCATGCCGGACGCCGGCACCGCGGGGGTGGGGCCGGAAGGGCGGCGCACCGGACATCGGCACGAGCCCGGGGGGCGGGGGGTGGCGGGTTTTCGTAGACCGCCTCGGCTAGTGAAATACATCGGCATCCTCTCCTGCCGACTGCAACAATTGACCGCAGTCTAGGGAGGTTCTGCCGATTCGCCTTCCTGTGCCCGTTCCGCCCCTTACCCCGGTTGCCGCGCGCACCCCGAACGCATGGGGCATTCCCCACAATCCGGGGGGGCCGGCTGTGACTGCTCGTCGGGAAAGCGGGGCCGGAACGGCCCTGCCGGGAATGCACCGCGTGACGCGGCGCCGGCGGCTTGCTGGAGAGGTGGTTCCTCCATGCCGCCGCCACATTCTACGCGCCGCGTTTGCGGATCGTGCGGAAAGAAATGGTTTTTCGGACCCTACCACCTGGTATGGGTTTTGCAGTCACTTTCGACGAGTTAGCGGGCCAATTGCAGAGAACACTCCATGCCGTCACGCATTGAGGATTATGCCCTGCTCGGAGACCGCGAGACGGCCGCCCTGGTCGATCGCAACGGTTCGATCGATTGGTTCTGTGTGCCGCGCTTCGACTCGGGCGCTTGCTTCGCCGCGTTGCTCGGCGAGCCGCGCCACGGACGTTGGCTGCTGGCGCCGGCCAGCGCGGCGCGCTCGACTCGACGTTACCGGCACGACACACTCATCCTGGAAACCGAACACGTCACGCCGGAAGGCACCGTCCTCGTCACGGACTTCATGCCGATCCGCGATCAGGTGCCCAACATTGTTCGTATCGTCGAAGGGCAGTCCGGGCGCGTGCCGATGCGGATGGAGCTTATCATCCGCTTCGACTACGGCTCCATCGTCCCCTGGGTGCAGAAAGTGGACGGCGGCATCGCCGCCATCGCCGGCCCGGATATGCTTCGGCTGCATACGCCCGTGCCGCTGCGCGGCGAAGAGTTGACGACGGTGGCGGACTTCACCGTTGCGGCTGGCGAGCGCGTACCGTTCACGCTCTTCTGGCACGCTTCACACGAGCTGGCGCCCGACCCTCCCGATCCCGAAGAAGCGCTGGCGGAGACCGAGCGCTGGTGGCGCGAATGGAGCGGGCGCTGCACGTATCGCGGCGCCTACCGTGAGGCGGTGATGCGGTCGCTCATCACGCTGAAAGCGCTGACCTACGCGCCGACGGGCGGCATCATCGCAGCGCCGACCACGTCGCTGCCGGAGTGGATCGGCGGCGTGCGCAACTGGGACTATCGCATCTGCTGGCTGCGCGACGCCACGTTCACGCTCCTCGCCCTGATTGGGGCTGGTTACACCGACGAGGCCCAGGACTGGCGGCAATGGCTGCTGCGCGCCGTGGCCGGCGATCCGAACTCGACCCAGATCATGTACGGCCTGGCAGGCGAGCGTCGCCTGACGGAGCTGGAGTTACCCTGGCTGCCCGGATACGAAGGCTCGCGCCCGGTACGGATCGGCAACGCCGCCTCGCTCCAGTTCCAGCTCGACGTCTACGGCGAAGTGGCCGACGCCCTGTACCAGGCGCGCAAGGCGGGTCTCAAGGCCGACGATGCCGGCTGGAACTTGGCGAGCAGTCTGATTCAGTTCATCGAAAAGGTTTGGCGCGAGCCGGACGAGGGCATCTGGGAAGTGCGCGGCCCGCGCCAGCATTTCACCCATTCCAAGGTCATGGCCTGGGTCGCCATCGACCGGGCCATCAAGGCGACGGAGAACTTCGGCCGCGCAGGTCCGGTCGAGCGCTGGCGCACGCTGCGCGACACCATCCATGAGGAGGTCTGCCGGCGCGGCTTCAATACCGAGCTACACTCGTTCGTCCAGGCTTACGACTCGAACCACCTCGACGCCAGCGTGCTGATGATTCCTCTGGTCGGCTTCCTGCCGCCGTCGGACCCGCGCGTCGCCGGCACCGTGGCCGCGATCGAGCGCGATTTGCTGCACGACGGCTTCGTGCGCCGCTACGATACGAAGACGGCGGTGGACGGTCTCCCTCCAGGAGAAGGATCCTTTCTCGCCTGCACGTTCTGGTTGGCGGACAACCTGGCGCTCCAGGGCCGCTACGACGACGCCCGCACGTTGTATGAGAAGCTCCTCAATCTCCGCAACGACGTTGGGCTACTGTCCGAGGAATACGACCCGCATTCCGGCCGGCTGCTCGGTAACTTTCCGCAGGCGTTTTCGCATATCGGCCTCATCAATACGGCACACAACCTGTTGCAGCCGGACTCCTGTCCCGCGCTGGAACGGCCGCGCTCGTGAGATTACATCCTCAAGGAGCCGCGCACGCAGTAAGCGGGCCGCGAATCCTCAAGGAGCCGCGCACGCAGTAAGCGG
>JBBQPD010000075.1:0-12497 GCA_038331535.1 Gemmatales bacterium
CATGAATCAGACGATCTGTCTTCTTGATGTGGTAGCCCTGACCGAAGACCTTCCTGAGCGGGAGGAATAAAGGTATAGGGAGTCGATTCGTCGAATCGACTCCCTATACCTTCTCGCTCCCGACTTCAAACACGAAACCAAAACCTTGCGGCTCATTCGGCCACGGATTAGAATACATCCATGATTCGCATTCGCTTTCCTGACACCGCAACCGAATGCCGAGCCTTGGGTTTCCTGGCCGGTCGGTTCTCGTTCAAGAGTTGGGCGAACGGCGAGACACTGATCCCGTCTGCCGCTCTGGCCTCTCTGGCACTGGAAGGGATTCCATTCTCCGTCGCGGGGCCAGCCACTTATGAGCAGTACGCTCCGACGGTTCGAGATACTGCTGCCCCTGCGGTTTAACGATGGTCAGCCGATTCCCGACGAGCTGGTCGGCCAAACACTTCTCGAACTGCGGCAGCAATTTCATGCTATTTCTGCGGAAACGCAGGTGATCCGCGGCCACTGGGAGCATGCGGGTGAAGAGTTCCGAGACGAGTTGGTGCGCGTCTTCGTGGATGTCGCCGACACCGGCGAAAATCGCGACTATTTTGTCACCTACAAGGAACGTCTCAAAGCCCGCTTTAAGCAGTTGGATATTTGGATGACGACCTACCCCATCGAGGTAATCTGACTGCCGGCATGGTGGACATCATTCAGCACGGGCAGGGACTATGCCGGCGGTGACTTCAACGATACAACCCCGCAATCGCCTTCCCCGTCGCGATCGGATAGGGTCTGTCTTGCGCGTCGGTGTAATGGCCGCCCGGATCGATCCCGAGTGCCGCGAACATCGTCGCCGCGAGGTCGCCGGGCGTCACCGGGTTGCTTTTCGGATAGCCGCCGATCTTGTCGCTCGCCCCGTACACCGCGCCGCGCGCCACACCAGCACCGGCCAGCACCAGCGAGTAGACCCCCGCCCAGTGTTTGCGGCCCGGCGACGAACCGGCGAACCGTGCTTCCAGCGCCACCTGCGGCGCCCGGCCGAACTCGCCCATGCACACTACCAGCGTCGTATCCAGCAAGCCGCGTTGTTCCAGGTCCAGCAGCAGGGCCGAAAAGCTCTCGTCGAAGCGCGGCAGCAACGAGCCTTTGAGCACGTCGAAAATGTCGTTGTGCGTGTCCCAGCCGTGACTCTCCGGATCATCCGGCGTCAGGTCCTGACCGCGGTTGCTGTGGTTCCAGACCACGGTCACGAGCGGCACGCCGGCTTCCACCAACCGCCGGCCGAGCAGGCAGGCCTGTCCGGGCCGGTGCCGGCCGTAGCGATCGCGCACGGCATCCGGCTCCCGGTCGAGGTCGAACGCCCGCCGCGTCTGGGGCGCCGACAGCAATTCGTAGGCGTGCCGATAATTCGCGTCGCGGTCCAGCAAGGCACGGTCCTGTTCCAATCCGTGGCGGTAGGCGTCAATCGTTTGCAAGAGCGAGCGGCGTTCGTCGAGGCGGACGGGCGGCAGGTCGGGCAGCGCGTCGAGGCCGTGCAAGGCGACCGACTCGCGGCTCACGTCGCCGATCAGCAGCGGATCGAAGGGGTGGCCGAGGACGCCGCCGAATTGCCCCGGCGCCGGCGTGACCGGCACCAGCGCCGGCCCGTTGACATGGACGGCGGAATAGGGAAAGCGCGTCGTCGGGCGCAGGCGCTGGACGACGGCGCCGTAGGTCGGCAGGTCGTTCGGCGACGGCGGCGGGTTCGAGGATCTCCTGGGATGCATGTGCCCGGTCAGCGCGGCGTAGGCGGCCGAGCCGTGGTCGAGGTCGTCGTGCGTGGCACTGCGGAGGATCGTGTAACGGTCGGCGATGCGGGCCAGGCGCGGCAGGTGTTCGCACAGTAGAGTGCCCGGTTCGGCGCTGGGGATGGGCCGGAAGGCGCCGCGAATCTCCGCGGGGGCGTCGGGCTTCGGATCCCACATGTCGAGCTGGCTTTGCCCGCCGCTGGCGAAGACGAATAATACCGACTTTGCCTTGCCGAACCCTGGCGAGTCGTGGCGGAGCGTTGACAGCGCGGAAGCGTTTGAACGCGGCAGCGCCAGCCCCAGGCCGAACAGGCCGCCGAGGCGCAGCCATTCGCGCCGCGTCAGGCCGCCGCCGGTGACGAAGGGGAGCGCGCGACCGGGAATCATCGAGTCTTCCAGGGTTGAGACGTTTCATCCCGCGCCGCGCTGCGTTCGACTCGTAGGCAGCGCCCGCCTGCGGTGCCGGTTGCGGCTTTGACGTGATTTCAAATTGTAGGGCGAGCTTTAGCTTGCCCGACTTGTGGCAAGCTAAAGCTCGCCCTACAAGAGTTTTGAAACCTCGTCTTATCCGCCGACAGGAACGGAATGAGAAGGCGCCGGTTGTGCTTTTTTACGACGCATGAAAGTCAACAGGCAATGGTCCACGGAAATGTAACCGCTGCCCAGGACCATCACGGCGAGGCACATGGCAATAAGGACGAGATTGTACTCCGGTCCAACGCGCATGTAGTCGGCCCCTGTGGATTCAATCTTCAGGACGCGCAACGCATATTTCCCCGTCACCAGCACGATCGCGCAAATCTGAATGGGAATGTTCGCCAGGGCCGCCAGCCGCGACATGAAGCCGATGGCGAGCATCACGCCGGCAATCAGCTCCGTCCATCCCACCAAGGTTTGTTGCTCCAACGTCATGTAGGGAGTCAGTGCCGAGAGTTGCACGATCTTGAAGTAGCCGTGAACGACAAAGATGGAGGCCAGCGCGAACCTGAGAATCAAGCACGCGAAATCCACCTTGGGCCTGAGCAATGCAGCGAACATAAATCCTCCCCAGGGTCAAAGGAAACATCGTCTCCAGCCGCGATTCGTTTGCAAACCGAGGAACAAGATCGGCGCGTCAAGGAACCACCGCGAACTGAAGATGCGAATACTCGCTTCACGATTTGTCCGTGTTGGGCAACGTATCACCGACCGGCAGCGGACGCAATCATTATTGCGAAGAAAAAATGGACAGTCGTTCACGCCTGAACGATGTGCCCGCGTGCTCCTCGGACGTTGCGCGTGGCGTTGCGGGTATCGATCACCAATGGCGCGTGCGCGGCAATCCAGTCCCAGTCATACGCGCTGTGGTCCGTCACGATCACGAGCGCGTCGAGGCTGCGCAGCAGTTCTTCGGTCAACGGCTCGCTGGTCATGTCGAGTTGATGGCGTTCGTCCATCACATGCGGGATGTGCGGATCGTGATAGCCGACCTCGGCCTCCTTTTTCGTCAGCAAGGCCGCCAGTTCCAGTCCGGGTGATTCGCGGGGGTCGTCCACGTCGCGCTTGTAGGCCATGCCCAGCAGGAGCACGCGACTACCCTTGACCTCTTTGCCGCGCTCGGCCAGCGCCGCGGTCAGGCGCGACAGGACGTGGCGCGGCATGGAGCTATTGATCTCGCCGGCCAGCTCGACAAAGCGGGCCGGCGAGCCGTGTTTCCGCGCTACCCAGGTGAGATAATACGGGTCGATGGGGATGCAATGGCCGCCGATGCCGGGGCCGGGATAAAACGCCTGAAACCCGAACGGCTTGGTCTTCGCGGCCTCGATGACTTCCCAGACGTCAATACCCATCCGCTGATACAGGATCTTCAACTCGTTGACGAGCGCGATGTTGACGGCGCGGTAGGTGTTCTCCAGAATCTTGCCTGCCTCCGCGACCTCGGCACTCGACACCGGCACGACGCGCTCCACCGCCGCGGCGAACAACTCACAAGCCAGCTGCCCACTGACCGCATCCACGCCGCCGACGACGCGCGGGATGCGGGCCGTCGTGAAGTCGCGATTGCCGGGATCCTCGCGCTCCGGACTGTAAGCGAGAAAGAAATCGCGGCCACAGACCAGGCCGTTCACCTCCAGCATCGGCCGAACCACGTCGCGCGTCGTGCCGGGATACGTCGTGCTTTCCAGAATGACCAGCCGGCCGGGTTTCAGATGCCGGGCCACCATCAGCGCAGCGCCCGCGACGGCGGACAGGTTCGGCTCCGAAAACTCGTTCAGCGGCGTCGGCACACAGATGATGAAGGCGTCGGCCTCACCCAGCCGTGCGGGATCGTCCGCCGGCTCGAAGCGGCCGGTCGCCAGCAGGTCGCTGATGCGCGCATCCGGAACATGGCCGAGATAGCTCTTGCCCGCGCGCAGACTCCCGATCTTTACTGCGTCGATGTCGAAACCGAGCACAGGAAATCCAGCGCGGACGAACGCTTCCGCGAGGGGGAAACCGGCGTAGCCGAGGCCCATGACGGCGACGCGCGCAGCACGAGCGCTGATCGCGACACTCAACTCGGCGGCGAAAGGAACGTCACTCATCTTGATCTGTGTTCATCTGTGTTCATCTGTGGCTGATTTCCCAGTCCCGCCTCGTCGATCATCACGCGCCGGATCGCCGTTGCCCTGCCCGTCTCCGCCTCGACGTCCACAATCGCGCCGGCCAGGCGCGGATCGCCGGTCGCCACATCGAATGGACTCGGCACAAACGTGATCGTCGTCGAGAGGACACGGTCGATGCGCCGGCCGAGGATGCTCTCATACGGCCCGGTCATGCCGGCGTCGCACAGGAAGGCGGTGCCGCCGGCCATGATCTGCTCGTCGGCCGTCTGAACATGCGTGTGCGTCCCGAGTACGGCACTGACGCGCCCCTTGAGATGATGACCAATCAGGTACTTATCGGCCGTCGCCTCCGCGTGAACGTCCACGAAGATCACGCGGGCTTTCCCTTCGAGCAACGGCAGGACGCGGTCAATAGCGAGGAATGGACAATCGACGGAGCGCATGAACGTGCGGCCCATGAGCGACACCGCGGCGACGGGAGTGCCGTTTCTGGCAGTTGCAAGCGCGAACTCGCGGCCGGGCGCGGCGGGCGGAAAGTTCGCCGGCTTGCAAATGCGCTCCTCCGTCTCCAGCGTGTGGACGATCTCGGCCTTCTTGTAGATGTGGTCGCCAAGCGTGACGAGATCGACACCGGACGCACGAATCTTCTTGTACAGGGAGGCGGTCAAGCCGGTGCCGTTATGCGCGTTCTCGGCGTTGGCGATGACAAAGTCGAGACGTTCGCGCTCGATCAACATTGGCACGGCGCGGCGCACAATCTCGATACCCGGCGGCCCGACGATGTCACCGATGAAAAGGATGCGCATGCAGAAAATCCAGGATTAACCACAGAGACACAGAGGACACAGAGAAGGACAATAGCAATTCAAATTCTACATTTTGCCTTTGTCTTTCTCTGTGTCCTCTGTGTCTCTGTGGTTAATCTTCTTATTCACTTCGCGAATTCCACCGCGCGGATCTCGCGCACGACGGTGACCTTGATCTCGCCGGGATAATGCAGCTTCTCCTCGATGGCCCGCGCGATGTCGTGGCAGACCTTGAGGGCGTCGCTGTCGCTCGTCTGCGAAGCGTTGGCGATGACGCGCACCTCGCGGCCAGCCTGGATCGCGTAGGCGTGCTCTACGCCCGGAAAGCCGGACGCCACCGACTCCAGCTCCTCCAGGCGCTTGACGTACTTCTCCAGCGTCTCGCGCCGCGCGCCTGGCCGCGCGGCGCTGATGGCGTCGGCGGAGGCGACCAGGACTGTGTAGATGTGGTCGATCGTCACGTCGTCGTGATGGCCGACGATGGCGTGCAGCACTTCCGGCCGTGACTCGCCGTTGCGCCGGGCCAGCTCGGCGCCGATCTTCGGATGGCCGCCCTCCATCTCGTGATCGGCGGCCTTGCCGATGTCGTGCAGCAAGCCGCAACGCCGCGCCAGCTTGCCGTCCAGGCCAAGCTCCTCGGCCATCATGCCGGAAAGATAGGCGACTTCGAGGCTGTGATTGAGGACGTTCTGGCTGTAGCTGGTGCGGAACTTCAGCCGGCCGAGTAGCTGCACGAGCTTATCCGCCAGCGGACCGATGTTCGCTTCCTGCACCGCAGCCCGGCCGACTTCCATGATGTGTTTTTCCATCTCGGCCTGCGTCTCGATCACCACCTCTTCGATGCGCGACGGGTGAATACGGCCGTCCTGGATGAGCTTCGTCAGGGCGAGCCGGGCGGTCTCGCGACGGATGTTGTCGAAGGCGCTGACGATGACCACGCCGGGGGTATCGTCCACGATGACGTCCACGCCGGTGACCTTCTCGAAGGTGCGGATATTGCGGCCTTCGCGGCCGATGATGCGCCCCTTCATGTCGTCGCTGGGGATGTCCACCGTGCTGACGGTCGTGTCGGAGGTGTGGTCGGCGGCGTAGCGGTTGATGGCCATCGCCACGATGCGCCGAGCCTTCTCCTCGGCGGACAGCTTGACGTTTTCCTCGTGCCGGGACAGCCGGGCCGCGATCTCGTCCGACAATTCGCGCTCGACTCTTTCCAGCACCATCGTCGCGGCCTGGTCGCGGCTCAGGCCGCTCAGCTCGTGCAATTTCTGGGCCTGCTGCTTGATGAGCGTCTCGACCTCCAGGGCGCGCTTGTCAATCTCGCCCTTGCGGTCCTTGAGCTTGCGAACGTCCTGCTCGTGAGCCTTTTCCTTCCTCTGGAGTGAGTCGAGCTTTTCTTCCAAACCGTCCTCGCGCTTGCTGACGCGCCGCTCCTGGTCGCGCACTTCGCCGCGCATCTGTTCGACCTCGCGGTTCATCTCCTCGCGCTTGCGGTAGAGCTCGTCCTTGACCTTTAGCTCGGCTTCCATGCGAATCTTCTCGGCGTCCTCCTGCGCTTTCCGGGTCAGCTCGGCATTTTGTTTTTCGATATTTTCGCGGCGCGGACGGTCGAGGGCGCGGGCGAGCAAGTAGCCCGCCACCGGCCCCACGATCAGGGCCGCGATGCAACAGGCGATCCAAAAAGGCTCCCCCATGCGGGCCACTCCCAGCCGAGGGTACGCGGAATGCGGGCGCGCAAGAAGAGGACGTCGGTCGGTCGCTGGGACCGAGCGGCGCACGGGCCGGGAAATGAGCTAACGGACAACCTCTACCGAACCGAGAAGACTCGGGGAGCGGTCACGGCGCGCGGACTTCACGATGCTGGCCGAACGGCCGACATCCTGAGCGGCTCAGCGCCGTGGTTTAGCGATAACCGTTGGCGGCGGCACGGAACCCAGCTGCAAGGGGGGATCATCCGGAGTGACGGCCCCGGGACGCCGTTGCGGCGTCACGGCCCGGACGCGCGCGCCGAACAGGGCGAGGCGCGCGTCGGTCAGGATAATCCCCAACTCCCGCCGGAGGGCCAGTCCACCGATCACCAGAATCACGCACAGCAAGCAAAACAGTAGCATGCGGCTCTCGTCAAATCTCGGGTGTGGTGCAACGTCACAACTGTCGGTGTTGGTGTCCGCAGCCTTCCCGGCCACACTCTTTGCGCAGTGTGCCTGCGAAGCCGCGGACCTCGGTTTACAAAACGAGGTTCGGAAACCTCCCCCCGGGCACTGCCTGAGAGGAGAGTAATTACTGTGTACTCGGACCATTATGGGGGTAGAGGGGGAGGCGCGTCAACTAAAAAGGTTGGACGGATCACCGGTAGCCGAATTACGGCCTGCCCGGGCCGCAGTAATTGTCGGTCGAATCGCTCGTCATTCCGCTGAGGTTTGCCGCGTCCGCCTCCACGATGCGCATACGGTGCCGTCGTGCTACGTCCAGCGTGACGGCGTTCACAACCCGCGCCTCGCTCTCCCGACCTTGCGCCAGCAACCAGCGCGCATATCCCAGGCGCGTCAGGCAGCGCTCCCACGGTAATCCGGCCCGGTCGTACTCTTCGATCAGCGCCGAATAGACCGTCCCTAGCTCGGCGGCCGCGGGCGTTTCTGTCACGCGCCGGTAGTCGGCCTGCATCCGCAGCCGGGCCAGCTCGCGCCAGCGCTCCTCGGCCGCGCCGGGCGGACGATACAGCAGACTGCGCAGGTCGAGCGCATCGAGGCGGCCGGCGCGCAGCAGGCACTCGAAGACGTGAATCCATTCGTAGACGTCCACCGGCACCAGCGAGCGCGCGACGGCGACGGCCTCGTCGGTGCGGCCGGCGAGACAGAGAGCGTGCGCGCGATACGCTTGCCACAGCGTTTCCCATGGGGCCGGGGCGCGCGGCTGATCGAGGAGCGGACGGAGTTGGCCCAACGCGATCAGCGCGTCGCCGCGCAGGGGGGCGTCGGCTTCACGGTAGGCGGCGAGCGCGGCTGCAAACTGGCCGAGCATCTCCAGGCTGATGGCCAGACCACGGTAGCGGCCGAAGCCCGTCCACAGCGGCGGCCGGCGCCAGTCGCCTTCGGGGAAGAAGCGCAACAACAGATCGCGCTCGAACGCCGGCGCGAGAAATCGGTGCTTCGGATTATCGAGAGCGACGAAGGTGCTATCCGCCTCGTTCCACAATCCCGCGTCGCAGTAGGCGTGGAACAATTCCACTTCCTCGCGAGCCTCTTCCAGCGTGGCGGGGCGGCGGCGATCGGGACGGCCGCGCAGGAAACCTGCCCGTGCCTGCGCGCTCTCGCGCCGGCCGCCGGAACCGAGCACGAAGTCGAAGCCGCGCCGCACCAGCGGATGGGCATCGATCACCGTCTCGGACGCACCGACGCGCTCCAGCAGGCGCAGGTCGATCAACTCTTGAACCTGCGCTGCCAACCAACCCGACGGCCGTTCCGGGAATGGGGCATACGCGCGCTGCCAGGTCTCGTGGAGAAGCGTCTGAATCGGTGAACTCGCCAGGTATTCCAGCAGCCGGCCTTCCGTCGGCGGTTCGCGGAAGGCCGTCGTCAGGGCGAGGACGTCCTGTGATTCGGCGGACAGCGACGCCTGGAATGCCGCCAGGACGCGCAGCACCTTCTCTTCTTCAGAACTGAAGCCGTCGCGCGCCCCGGCAGCGGGAAGTTCGCTCTGGCGGCGGACTTCGCCCCCAAGAAAACGGCGAACATACGTCCCCATCAGCTCGACCGCTTTCGCATGATGGCCGCAGGCCGCGGCCGCTTCGTCCAGTTCTGCGTCGCTGCCGCCGGCGCCGACACTGCGAAACAGGCCGCGTGCGCTGTCGCCGTCCAGGCCGCCTAGCGAAAGAGTGCGGGCGTGGCGCCGGCGCTCCAGTTCCGGCAGCGGAAAACGCGAGGTCAGCAGCACGACACCGGGCAGTGGCTCGGACGCTAATTCTTCGAGCAATCGTCCCAGCTCCGGGTGCAGAAACCGGCCGAACCACGGACCCTGATCGTGCTGCGCAACCTCTGTTCCGTCCAGAACCAACGCCCAGCGCTCGCGGCGCAGTAGGGGGATGAGGTGATCGACGCAGTAGGTCGCCGACACGTCCGGCGGGCGCGACATTCCTTGCGAGTAGGCGAAGAGACTGCGCAGGCACAGGCCGGAGTCCTGCCCGCGGTAGAAGCTCCACAGGAAGACGCCGTCGGCCCTACAGTCGCCCGACAGGAACGGTTGCAGCCAGTGCTGGAGAATGGCCGTCTTTCCCTGCCCGCCCGGGCCGATCAGGGAAACGACGCTCGCCGCGCCGCCGGTAAAGGCGTCGTCGAGCAGGGCCAGCTCCGTCTCGCGGCCAAAGAAGCGAAACGGCTCGGAAGTGCAATGATGGACACACGGGGGGCGAAGGGAATCGTTCGTCATGCGCGTCGTTCCTTGTTGGGCTTGCCGTTTCTCGAACTATGGCGCTCAGCGTCTGTCCTACGAGCCGCGACCGTCCGGGAGCGCGGGGAACGCTCCCTGACGGTCGCGGCTCGTAGGAAACAGCACCATGCTAAGCTCTTGTTGACTTCCGCGCGGCTACCGGTTATCTGACCGCGCTATCCGAGGACGCGGGGGCGGCCTCCAACGGAGTAAGAGGACGCCCGATGCTGTTCTGCTCGACCGTCTTTCTGGTCTTCTTCCTCGTCGTCTTCGCCGTCTACTGGTCGCTGCCCTGGGAGCGCGCCCGCGTTTGGCTGCTGGTGGGCGCCAGCCTGTATTTCTACGCCAGCTGGAATCGCTGGCTCGCGCTCGTCGTCCTGGCGTCGAGCACCATTGACTATTTTCTGGCGCTCGGCATCGACGCGACGAGTGTGCGCGGTCGCAAACGTTTGCTGGCTGCCGTCAGCATCACGGCGAACCTCGGCCTCCTCTGCTATTTCAAGTACGTCAATTTCTTCCTCAGCTCTCTGGAAGAGTCGCTGCGGGCCGCCGGAGCGTCGGTCTCGTTCCCGCTTCTCAAGGTCATTCTGCCGATCGGCATTTCGTTTTACACCTTTGAGGCGATCAATTACGTTGTGGATGTTTGCTCCGGGCGCATCAAAGCCGAGCGCAATCTCGTCAATTTCCTGCTCTTCATTCTGTTCTTCCCGCACCTGGTCGCCGGCCCTATCGTCCGTTCGCGCGACTTTCTACCGCAAATCCGCCGGCCGAAGCGCTGGGACTGGGTGCGCGCCCAGGTCGGGCTGGGCTTCTTTCTCATGGGCATGTTCAAGAAGCTGGTGATCGCCGACCGCATGGCGTTGTTCGTGGACCCGGTGTTCGCCGACCCTGCCGCATTCGGAGTCCGCGCACACTGGCGGGCCGTGATCGCCTACGCCCTGCAAATCTACGGCGATTTCTCCGGCTACACGGACATGGCCATTGGCACGGCTCACCTGCTCGGCTACCGCCTGTCGCGCAACTTTGACATGCCTTACTTCGCTGCCAACGTCTCGGAGTTCTGGCGGCGCTGGCACATCTCGCTGTCGAGCTGGTTGCGCGATTACCTGTTCATTCCGCTGGGCGGCAGTCGCGCCTCTCAGTGGCGGACCTGCCGCAATCTGCTCATCACCATGACGCTCGGTGGTCTGTGGCACGGCGCCAGCTGGACGTTCGTCGTCTGGGGTCTGCTGCATGGATTGCTGCTGATCGTCCATCGCTTTTTCCAGGCGTTTTGTGAACAGCGTGCCCTGCTGCGGCGCGTGTTGCTTTCCTGGCCTGGGACTGCGGTCCGCATCGCCTCGACGTTTTTGTGCGTGTCGCTCTGCTGGGTCTTTTTCCGCGCCCCGACTTTCGAGCGCGCGCTTGCCCTGTTCGATGGCCTGTTCGTGGGTCATCCGGCGAAATCCGTCGTGATGCTTGCAACCTGGGGTCTGAGTGTGACGGTCGCCGTGATATTCGCGTCCCATGTGGCAGCCCGGAGCGGCCTCTGGAGACGCATCGTGGAGAGAATTCCAGGACCAGTTCTTGGCGTCCTGTATGCGTTCGTGCTGGCGGTCTGCCTGCTCTTCACCCCGCCGACGGGGCAGCCGTTCATCTACTTCCAGTTTTGACGGAGGCCCGCGCCATGCCGCAGACGAGCGTTCTCGAAGCACCTGTTCGTATCGCGAAGTGGCGACGATTGGCGCGGTGTCTCAAAGCGGGTTGCGCGCGTGCGCGGCAGGCACGGGCCGTCGTCCTGGCCAGCCTCCTCGCCGCCACCGGAGTGCTGGCATGCGCCCTGGCCCTCGCCGATGGTCCGCTGCGCGACCCGGTGTACAACGCCCGCTTGCAGCGGTTGCTCCGTCAAATCCGCGCGGCCCGGGAGAAACCGTTCACCGTCGTGATGCTCGGCAGCTCGCGCACGGGAGGCGCCTTCCGGCCCAAAGCGATTAACGAACGCTTGGCAAAGGGACTGGGTCGTCCGGTCGCCGCCGGCAACTTCGGCCTGAATGGTTGCTGCCCGGCGACAAACCTGCTGACCTGGAATCGTTTGCTCCACGACGGCGTTCACCCGGACCTCGTCCTGATCGAGGTGATGCCGGCGATGCTTGGCGACGGTTGGTTTCCCAGCGATATGACGGCCGAGCGCCTCCCCATCGGACAGCTGCGCCGCTGCGACCTACCCCTCATGGAAAACTATTTCGGCGACCTGCGTCCAGGGCTGACGCGCGCGTGGTGGCTGGGGTTGCCGAATGCGCTTTACGATTCGCGTCTGACCCTGGTGAGCCGGATCGATCCTGAGTTGTTACCCGCCGAACACCGCGTCGTGCAGCCCGAATCCTTGTTGAGCGAGGATCTTCCGCCCGACGTCGACGATACGACGCCGGAGATAAGGCGTCGTGGCATGAAAGCCGCCGAGGAACAATACGCCGCTACCCTGCAAAATTATCACCTCGGCGGGCGTGTGGCTGAACTCTTTCACGAAGGTCTCGCGGAAATCCATCGCGCTGGCGTGCGTGTCGTCCTGGTCATTTTGCCGGAAGGTCCGGTGTTCCGCTCGTGGTACTCACCGGGCGGCTATGAGCAGGTGACGCGCTGGCTGTCGGAGTTGCAGACCGAGTTCGGCGTCGAGGTCGTCGATGCTCACGACTGGTTCGAGGAGATTGACTTCTACGATTCCCACCATCTCACTCCTCCGGCCGCCGAGAGATTCAGCAACCGCCTGGCGAGCGAACACCTGCTGCCGATAATTCAGGGGCGGGCTCAGGAAACCGAGGAGCCGCGCACGAAGTAAGCGGGGCGTGATGCCCTTACTTCGTGCGCGGCTCCCTTCCCCCGCTTACTTCGTGCGCGGCTCCCTTCCCCCGCTTACTTCGTGCGCGGCTCCCTTC
>JBBQPD010000076.1:0-12483 GCA_038331535.1 Gemmatales bacterium
GGCGCCGCCCCCGCGGGGGGGGGGGTGTTTCCCCCCCTTGTCTCAAAAACCCCCGGGGGCTTTTTTTTGTGGGGGGGGGGGGGGCCCCCCCCCCCCCTTTTAATCCAGCGCGGGGGTTGTATGCCCCCCCCCCCGCCACGAGAGGAGAACCAATATGCGATTGTCTTGTGGCGTGGCCCTGAGTGCCGTACTGGCGCTCGCGGGAGCAGTCAGGGCTGCTTCTCCGCTGGACGGTCTCCTCGCCAAGGAGAACGTCGGGCGCAAGGTGCAGGAGGCGCCGGTCGTGGACGACCTCGCCTTCATGCGCCGGCTGAGTGTCGATCTCAACGGACGTATTCCGACCGAGGAGGAGATTCAGAAGTTCCTCGCGCTGCCGGACGGCGAGCGACGGCAACGGCTGATCGACGACCTGACGCAACGGCCGGAATTCGCCGACCGCTGGACCGTCTTCTTCTCGGATATGATCCGCGTCCGCTCCAACCTGGAAGGCGGCCCGGAGTTGCAAGCGCTCGTCCATCGCGCCGTCGAGAAGAACCTGCCGTATGACACGATGGCCCGCCAGCTGATCGCGGCCCGCGGCAAGGCCGGCATGATGCCGGAGGTCGGCTTCATCCTCGGCGACAGCGCCGACCCGATGGCGCTGGCCAGCACCACGGCCCAGGTCTTCCTCGGCGTCCGCATCGGCTGCGCCCAGTGCCACAATCATCCCTTCGACAAGTGGACCCGCAAGCAGTTCTACGACATGGCCGCCTATTTCGGCAAAACCCGCCGCGTCGAGAGCCGTATCAAGATGCGCCTGCTGGGCGTCTACCTGTCCGAGGATTCGCAGACCATCCTCTGGCCGCCGGAGAACAAGGCTGAGGGCAAGACACGCACGGCGGTCAAGGCGTCGTTCCCGATCGAGTTGGACGCCGGCGACGGGCCGCGCAAGCACCTCGCCCGCTTGACCGAACTGCGTGAACGACAGGCGACGCTGGCCCGCAACGAGAAGGCCAAGCCGCCGACCGTCGATGACATTCTCGGCGAGGCCGAGAGCAAGCTCGGCAAGGGGCCAAAGGATCCGCTCGACGTGGAGACCGAGGCCAAGATTGCCGCCCGCAACCTGGACGTGGAGAAAGACCTCTACAAGGCCAGCGAACTGCGGCAGGAACTGGGCAAGCTCGTCACCGACCCGCGCAATCGCTTTTTCTCGCGTAACCTCGTCAACCGCGTCTGGGCCGAGCTTCTCGGCCGCGGCTTCGTGAATCCGGTGGACGACTTCCGCGCTGACAACGCGCCCAGCCACAAGGAGACGCTCGACTACCTCGCCGACGAATTCGTCGCCAGCGGCTACGATTTCCGCGCCTTGGTGCGCTCGGTCGTCGCCACTCAGGCGTACCAACGTGCCCACCTGCCGGTGACGGTCGATGCCGCCGTGCGCCAGGAATCGCAGCAGGCGTTCGTCGCCGCCACCGTGCGGCGCATGAACAGCGAAACGCTTTTCGACAGTATCGTTCAGGCGGGCCATCTCTTCGAGGTGAAGCACCGCCCCGGCGAAAACAAGGTGACCGTCCGCGCCACCGTACAGGAATTCATCCCCGAAAAAGGCCCATCCACTGTGCCGGACCTGAAGCCGAAGGAGCCGGTCGTCAAGACGGTTCCGAAGATGCTGGCGCCGGGCGGCTACGACCTGGAACGCGGCATCGAGGTCGATTTCAAGGCGATCCTCGCGAAGCGCGGCGAGACGATCGAGCTGGAAACGCTGCGGCAGATGTCGCCGGAGGAAATCGAAGCGAACCAGATGATGATGAAGCCCGATGGCCGCAAGGGCAAGTACGTCACCCGCGTCGTCGAGACGGTCGTCGATGACAACCCGCGTTTCATCAGCTCGATGCGCATGGCGTCGCCGGCGCCGGTCGGGCATTTCCTGCGCGTCTTCGGCCAAACCGACCGCGGCGCGCTGGACGATCGCCGCGACCACACGCCGTCGATGCGCCAGGCGCTCATGATGCTGAACGGCAAACTGACCAACGAGGCCGCACGTGTCGGCGCCCTGGAGCCGATCTATCCTCTGGTCGTCGGGCCGAAGATGGATCTGGACAAGGCCATCCGCCTCGCTTACCGTGAGAGCCTGACCCGCGAGCCGGATGCCCGCGAGCTGACCGAGGCGCGGCAAATTGTCAAAGACGCGGCCACGCCTGCGGAGGGCATGGCCGACCTGCGCTGGGCGTTGTTCAACTGCCACGAGTTCCGTTACCTGCCCTGAACTCGTCAGTGGTCAGTGGTCAGTCGTCAGTCGTCAGTAGTCAGTAGTAATAGAGATCGTTTTTCTTTGCTACTGACGACTGACGACTAACCACTGACCACTGACCACTGACTAAAAGGAATCATTCCATGTCCATCGGTTGTGAAGGCTACAAGCTGAGTCGGCGGGCCTTTGTCGGGGCCGCGACCGGCACGTTTCTCGGACTGTCGGTGCGGAACCTCGTCGCCCTGGCCGGCACCGATCATGCGGCGAAGGCCGAACACGTCATCCTGTTCTGGAATGGCGGCGGCATGAGCCACCTCGATACCTGGGATCCCAAGCCGGGCCGTCCCACCCAGGGCGAGTTCGACCCGATCGACACGGCCGCGCCGGGTGTGCAGATCAGCGAGATCTTCCCCACGCTGGCCAAGCAGATGAAGCACGTCGCCCTGGTCCGCTCCATCGCCGGCGTCAACGGCGACCACGGCCGGGCGACTTATCAGCTTCAGACCAGCTACAACTCCAGCTCGAACCTCCAACACCCAGGCATCGGCTCGGTGGTGGCGCACAAGCTCGACCAGATGGGCGACCTGCCCGCTTATATCACGATCAGCGGCTTGGCGCCGAAGGCCGGTTATCTCGGCCAGAAGTGTGAGGCGTACTTCGTCGGCCGGCCCGGCGAGAAAGACCCTTACCTGGAATTCCCCTCCGGGATCGTGCAGGCGCGCGGCAACAAACGCCTGGAAATCCTCGGCCGCATGAACGAACGGCAGGGCGAGAAGCTGCCGCAGGAAGAAGTCGGCGCCAACGCGATCGCCGTCCGCGACGCCGTCCGTCTGATGCGTAGCCCGGCCCTGTCGGCGTTCGAGATCGACCGCGAGAAGCCGGAAGTTTTGAAGCGCTACGGCGACACCGACTTCGGCCGCGGCGCTCTGCTGGCCCGCCGCCTGGTCGAGACCGGCGTGCGCTTCGTGCAGGTCAACCGCGGCGGCTTCGACACGCACAGCAACAACTTCCCCGCGATGCGGCAACACGGCGCGGCGATGGACCCCGCCCTGGCCTCGCTCATCGAAGACCTGGCCCAGTCGGGCCTGTTGAAGAAGACGCTGGTGGTCATGCTCAGCGAGTTCGGCCGAACGCCGCGCATCAACAAGGACGCCGGCCGCGATCACCATCCGTCGGTGTTCAGCTGCCTCATGGCCGGCGGCGGCATCAAAGGCGGCCAGGCGATTGGCTCGTCCGACGAGGACGGTATGATGCCGAAGGACCGGCCCGTCAAGGTGTCCGACCTCCATGCGACGATGTGCCATACGCTCGGCATCAACCCGAACCATGAAGTGATGACGCCGCTGCAACGCCCGATGAAGCTGGTGGACAACGGCAAACCGGTGCAGGAACTGCTCGGTTGATCGAGATCATTTCTCCGATTGACGACGCGAATTCCAAGTTGAGGGGAGTCGATTCTCTGAATCGACTCCCCTCAACTTTTTTTCTGCCGGGACGCGCACCGCGGATGGGGAGCGCTGCTCGCGTTCCGCGCGAAACGCCAGCAGCGCTGCGGACGTTACTGCCCGCGTCTCACCGTTGCATCCGCCAGGCGACGACGAGAGCGATCGGCGACAGCGCCGCGCCGCCGGCAAGGCACGCCAGGGCCGGGCCTAACGGGCCGACTTCGGGTACGCCGAGCGTCGGGCCGAGGATCATCACCGCGGCGACGGCCATGTGGAACAAGGCCAGCCAGCGCAGCGACTGGAACGCGGACAGGATCAGCAGCAAACCGGCCACACCCGCCGCCAGGCTCGAGAGCGGCGCCAGCACCAGCGCGGGAACGAGCGGGATTTCCAGAGGCTTGGCCGCCGCCGCCGCGGTCCAGAACATTTCCCACGTTTTCGGCTCATAAAGCGGCGCGGCCTGGAAGAACGCCGTCAGTGTGCGGACGTGCAGCCACGCCAGGCAGACGAACAGCAGCACGGCGCCGAGGAGGAAGCGCAACTGGCCGCCGAAAACGAAGCCGTCGAGTTTCTCGAGCAGACGGCTCTTGCGCGGCCGGGCCTGTGTCGGCCGAGAGGCGACCTCGTACATCGCGCGCAGGTTGATGCGCTTCCGCGGCGGCCTGATCCTCTCCTCGCCGTCGGGAGCGGTGGTCGCGTCCGGGTCGCCCTGGGCGGCCTCCTGTTTGATCTCGGCGGCCATCTGCACCATCGCCTCGGCCGCCTGTTCGGCTTGCTCATCCGCCTCGGCGGCACTCATGCCGCCGGCGCGCAGGCTGTCCTTTTCGACGGCTTGCAGATGCTTGCGCTCGCGGGCTTCCTGACGGTCGCGCTGGCGGGCGTCGATCCAACGCAGCAGCGGGTCGCGCCAGGCCGCGTGCTTCGGGCGCGGTCCCTTTGGACCTGCTCCCCACCTGGCTCGCGCCGCTAGCTTGGCCTCGTAGCCGAACAGCGCCTCGTAGACGTCTTCCCAGCGTTCGCCGCCGAACTTGCAGACAAACTGCTGGATCGCCTCCTCCGAGACGCCCTTGAGCCGCAGTCCCTTGAGCAGCTTCTCGACGCCTTCGAGTGCGCCTTCGCGCCGGGCCTCGACCTTGCGGTCGAGCGCGAAGTGGAAGCCGTAAGCCAGGGCCACGGCGGCGACGCACACGCCCAGCCACGCCCAAAGCAGACCAACGAAATAGAGGATGCCGAGAACGAGCAGGACTCCGAGGACCAGCTTGATCCAGTCGAAGACGCCGAAGCCTAAGACGTAGGCGCGGGCCTTGAGGAACAGGTGCGAGCGCGTGTTCATGCCATTGACGACGAAGTAGGCGGCGGCGGTGAGGAAGCCGAGGCCGAGGGAACTGCCCGCCCCAACCCACGAGCCGAGGACCAGGCAGAGGACGAAGCCGACGGCACAGAGCAGGAAAAAGCCGGTTAGCACGCGCGACCGCAGCCGGGCGGTGGGGATGTCGCGAAACGCCTTCGCGCCTTGGTCCAGCACTTCCGCCTGCTCTTCGCCGGGCAAGGCGTCGGCGCCGTCCGCGACGCCGAGATAGCCCTCGAGCGCGTCGATGAACGCGCCGGTGTTGCGGTAACGGTCCTCCGGCTTTTTGGCGAGCGACTTCATGATGATGGCGGACAGGGCGGCGGGCACCGCCTTGTTGCGGACTTCCGGCGGCGTCACTGGCGCGTTCATCTGCTTGTCCATCATCTCGAAAGCGGTCTTGCCCTCGAAGACGGTTTGCCCGGTGACGAGGACGTAGAGCGTGCAGCCGAGCGAGTAGATGTCGGCGCGCTCGTCCACGCTGGTGGCGTCGCGGGCCTGCTCCGGGGCCATGTACGACGGCGTGCCCATCGCCTGGTTGACCATCGTCACGCCGCCCAGGCTCGTCAGCGTGCCCTGCGAGGCGACGCGCTTGCCCTTCTTCGGCGTCGGCTCCTCGGCGTCGGGATTGGGTTTCTCTTCGATGCTGCCGGGAGTCCGCACCAGGCCGAGGTCGGCGACTTTGACGATCCCCTGGGTGTTCACCATCAGGTTGTCGGGCTTGACGTCGCGGTGGACCATGCCGCGGTCGTGGGCGAACTTGAGGCCGCGAGCCGCTTGCAGGATGTAGCCGACGGCGGCCTTCGGTTCGAGCTTGCCCTTGACCTTGACCAGGTTGCCGAGCGACGTGCCCTCGACGAACTCCATGCTGAAGTAGTTGATGCCCTGGTCCGTGCCGATGTCATAAACCTGGACGACGTTGTGGTGCAGCAACTGGGCGGCGGCGTAGGCCTCGCGCGTGAAACGGACGAGAAAATTGGGATTGCTGGCCCATTCCGGCTTCATCACCTTGAGCGCGACGGGCCGGTCGAGCGACACCTGGCGGGCGAGATAGACGGCACCCATGCCGCCCTCGCCGAGCATCTTGACGACCTCGAACGGACCGAGCTTGTCGGGCATCGACGGGTCGCGTTCCTCGTCCTCGTCGTCGCCGGTTTCGGTCGGCTCGCCCTCGTCGTCGGCGTCCTCCATATCCGTCCCGTCCGGCGCCGCCGTCGCGTCGGGGTTAGCGGGTTTGCGGCGTTTCGCGAGTGCTTCTTCTTCGGGGGCAGTGGTCACGTCGGGGTTGGCGGCCGCTTCCTCTTCCGGCGCGGTCGTGAGGTCGGGCGCGGCGGGTTTCTTCGCGGCCGGGGGCCGAACAGGAGACGCCTTCCTCATGACCGGCGCCGTCGTAACGTCGGGGTTGACAGTCGGAGGGGCCGTTTTGTCCGGGTCGGGAGCGGCGACTTTTTTCTTCGGCGCCGCGGGTGGGGCGGTGGCATTGGGGTCGGCGGCGTCGGGCAGGGCAGCGGTCTTCGCGCTCTCGTCGTCGCCGACTGTCAGCAGGAAGAGGCGGGTACACTTGGCGCACTTGGGCTTGTAGCGCCCCGGCTTGGCGCTCTTCACGGTCATGCCGTGCGAGCAGTACGGACAGATAACATTCATGAAGCCTCCTTCGGAGAAAGGATGGTGCGTACCGTCGTGCGGACCCTGACCGGGTGGAGACGATTGTGAAGAATGTATGACGATTCCCGCCCGGCGCGACCGGGTTCGATACGCAGAGATGACTCAGACTTTAACCGAGACGAGGGGTAGGTTCAAGCGCCGGCTCGATTGGAGGCGAGACGCGCCTGACCTGTGCGGCGGGGGCCGTCTACAATGAGCGGCAGCCCGACACCTACCGCGGAATGGAATGGCGCACGACTCGTACCTGCAACGTTTGACCACCCATCTCGGCGACGGCGCCGCCCGTCTGCCGGCCGCCACGCGCGATCGTCATGCCGCCTATCTCCGCGCGGGCCAGCGCGCCGACGGCGGCTGGACGGGACGGGAGGGCGACTCCGACCTCTACTACACCGGCTTCGCCTTGCGCGGCCTCGCCGTCCTCGACGCCCTGACGCCGGAAACCTGCGATGCCGCCGCCGGATTTCTGCGTGCCGCCCTGAAGCAGCAGACCAGCGTCGTCGATTTCTTCTCGTTTCTGTACGCCTGTCTGATCGTCCAGACCGGCGGCGGTCCCGACGTGCTGGCCGATAGTCCGCCCGACTGGCCCGACCGCGTCGCTGCCACGCTGGAGACGTTTCGCACGTCCGACGGCGGCTACAACAAGTCGCCCGGCGCCAACTCCGGCAGCACGTATCACACGTTCCTGGTCGGCCTCTGTTTCCAGCTGCTGAACCGGCCGTTTCCCGATCCCGCCGCTGTGGCCCGCTTCACGCTGTCGCGGCGGCGCGACGACGGCGGCTTCGTGGAAGTGGCGGCGATGCGCCGCAGCGGCACGAACCCCACCGCCGCCGCTGTCGGCTTATTGCAGCTGACCGAGGCGCTGACCGACGAAGTGCGCGTGGCGACGACCGCGTTCCTGTTGGAGTCGGCGTCCGATGAGGGCGGGCTGCGCGCGAACGGTCGGGTGCCGCTGGCTGACCTGCTTTCGACGTTCACCGGACTGTGGACGCTGCACGAGCTGGGTTCACTGGAATCCGTCGATTTGAAAGCCATCGCCGGCTTCGCACGCTCCGTCGAACGCGCGGCGGGCGGCTTCCACGGCGGGTTGTGGGACGACGGCCATGACGTGGAATACACCTTTTACGGTTTAGGCGTTCTGGCGTTACTGTCGTAGGTGTCGATACCATCAATTATGCTGTTTACACCTTGTTTCGGCTGGCACCTTTGGGCACTTGTTATTCTGGACGGAGCCTGTTCCGAGGAGATCATTCCATTCCTCGCCAAGCCAAGAGCGGTTGTATTTGCTGAAAGCTTATAGCTGAAAGCTGATAGCTCTCAGCCATTCCCTCTGTTTCCTGCGCGAAGGCAGGATGCGCGCGACACAGAGCGATCCCTTCCATGATGATATTCCAGGACGTCGCCTAATAATCTTTCGTCAGAAAGTCATACGCCGCGATCACCAGCATCCCCACGCCGAACAGCAGCGATGTGTTCAGCGCGGCAACCGGATACCACAATCCTTTCTCAGTCAACGTGCGCACATCCAGAAACTGGGCGAACAGGTTTTCGGCCTGCAACGTCTCCATGAGCATCAGGTGAAAGTCGAGCGGTTTGGGCAACATCCAGTAGATGAAGTCGAGCGTGCGCCCGAACGTCGGCGCGATGCCGGTCACTCCAGGCACGAGCAACCGCGCGTGCCGGCCGAAGTTGACGGCCGAGCAGATCAGCCAGAATGCGATCGAGCCGAATGCGCACGCCACGGTGCTGCGCGTCGCCACGGCCAGCATGACCGAGAAGCTGTAAAACACGGCAAAATTCAGGATCAGCAGCGGAATGCACAGGAAATAGCGCAGATCCCAGACACCGGTGCGGACCGCCAGCGCCAACCAGGTCAGGGCGATGAATAGCGTCGTTTGCACGCCGACGAACAACACCACGCCGACGAACTTGCCCGACAGCAGAATCCAGCGCGGGGCCGATTTGGAGAGCAGCACGGACACAGCGCCTGGCTCCAGGAAAGACGGCAGAAAGCCGGCCGTCCAGATGAGCGCCAGCAGCAGGCCGGCCGCGTCGGCCACCCAGCCGGCCAGCTGGAGTTGCAGCGTCCGCACCGGATGGGCGCGAGCGTGCGGCACCTCCAGGCTCAGCGCGCCGTTCAGCAGCTCGATGCGCGCCGGCGCCGGGGAAGCTTCCGTGATGCGCACCGTCAGGCAGGCGCCGGCGGTCAGAACACTGACGGCGAGCATCAGCCAGAAGATGCCGGTCGCCAGCGACTGACGAAAGGTGTCGCGAATCAGCCAGCCGATCACGGACCGAGCGGAAGGGGCGTTCATGGCTGCGGCCTCGTGTAGATCGCATGCAACGCCAGCTCCAGCGAGCGCGTCACGTTGGTCGCGGCATCCTTCAGTAGCTCGGCAAGCGGCCCGATGTGCGCGAGGCGGCCATCCACCAGCACCGCCACCCGGTCGCACAGTTCCTCCACTTCCGTCAGCACGTGCGACACCAGCAGCACCGCACCTCCCTTGGCGCGCACGTCGCCGACGACCTTGTGCAACTGCCGCCGGCCTATCAGGTCCAGCCCTTCCGTCGGCTCGTCCAGCACGAGCAGCTCGGGATCATTAATGAGCGCCTGCGCCATTCCCAGACGCTGCACCATACCCTTGCTGAAGCGGGCGATTGGCTCATGCGCTCGGTCGGCGAGGCCGAAGCGCTCGAGGAGGTGCGGCACGCGCTCGCGCAGCGTTTCATAGGGGACGAAGGAGAGCGCTCCGTAGTATTCGAGTAGGGACGCGGCCGAGAGGTAGCGCGGGAAGGCGTGATTCTCGTGGACGTAGCCGACGCGCGCTAGCGTCGAACGGTCGTCGATCGGCTTGCCCAAACGAAGCAGTTGACCGGAGGTCGGCCGGCACAGGGAGAGCAACAACTTCACCAGCGTCGTTTTCCCGGCACGGTTCGGACCGAGCAGGCCGAAGACCTCGCCGCGCGCCACGCGAAAGGTCACGTCCTGCACCGCCTGAATCGGCTTGCGGCGGAACCACCGATCCGGATACGTTTTCGAGACGTTGATAAACTCGGCTAGCGGGGTAGGGCCGGGATCGAGCGGATTCGTCATGTCGGCCATCTCACTCTTTCATGCCAGCACGGACTGAGGCAGAGGCGGATTATGCTCCCAGCATATCTGTAGGAGCCTAGCCCAAAAAGCGCGAGGAGGCAACTTGCGGAGTGAGAGGGGAGTGCGCTCAACGAGCCGCGACCGTCAGGGAGCGTCTGGCGATAGTCGCTCCCTGACGGTCGCGGCTCGTTGAAAACTTAAAGCATCTGAAACGGGTCAACGTCCAGTGTGAACTCGATGCCGGCTGGTGCGCGCAGCGAGGGCGTGACGGCCCGCAAGATCTGATGCAGCGTCGCGGCGCTCGGCGACTGCAACTGGAAGTGATAGCGATAGTAACCCTTCAGCCGAAACACCGGCGCTTCCGCCGGGCCGAGCAAGCGCAGCTCGACCGGCCCGCGCGCCTCCAGCGCCTTGAGCGCGGTTTGGAAAGCGCCGGCCATTTGCTCCGCGAATGCGCCAGCGGCTTCCTGTTCGCGGCCGCGGACGATCACGCGCGCGAGCCGTTGATAGGGTGGATACTGATGCGCCTTGCGATGAGCCAGTTCGCCGGCGACGAACGCGGCGTAGTCGTGCGTTGCCGCCAGGGCGATGGCCGGGTGGTCCGGCGTGAACGTCTGCACCAGCACCTTGCCGCCGTTGTCGCCGCGGCCGGTGCGGCCCGCTACCTGCGCGAGCAATTGAAACGTCCGTTCCGCCGCGCGAAAATCGGGGATGTGTAGGCCGATGTCGGCGTTGACCACGCCGACCAGCGTGACGTTGGGGAAGTCCAGCCCCTTGGCGATCATCTGCGTGCCGAGCAGGATGTGAATCAGTCCGGCGCGGAACGCTCCCAGCACGCGCGCGTGGCTGCCGGGCTTTTTCATCGTGTCGCTGTCCATGCGGCGCACGACGTAGCCGGGGAATTGCTCCTGAATCTCCTTCTCCAGCTTCTCGGTCCCAAGTCCCTGGTAGCGCACCGTCCCGTGGCCGCACTTCGGGCATTTCTCCAGCGGCTCCTGCTCGTAGCCGCAGTAATGACAGAGCATCACGTCGCGCAATTGGTGATAGGTCATCGCCAAATCGCAGAAGCGGCACTGCTCGACATGGCCGCAGGACGGACAGTGGATGTGCGTGTTAAAGCCGCGGCGATTGAGCAGCAGCATCACCTGGCCGCCGGCTTTCAGCGCGTGGCGCATCGCATGTTCGAGAGGCTCGCTCAGCGCCAGGAACCGCCCTTTCGGCGGCTCCTGGTGGCGGCGATCGATCAGCGCGACCTTCGGCATGGGGCGATCCAGCACGCGCTGCGGTAGCGTCAGCAACGTGTACTGGCCGCGCTGGGCGTTGTGCCAGCTCTCCAGCGACGGCGTCGCGGAACCGAGAAGGATCGGCACGTTTTGCAGGCGCGCCCGCATCACCGCCACGTCGCGGGCATGGTAGCGCGGCGTCGATTCCTGCTTGAACGTCGATTCGTGCTCCTCGTCGATGACGATGAGGCCGAGGTTGCGCGTTGGTGCGAAGACGGCGCTGCGGGCGCCGACGACCACTTGCACGTGTCCCGCGGCGACGCGCCGCCAGTGGCCGCCGCGCTCGGCGTTGCCGAGGTGGCTATGCAGCACCGCCACCTCGCCGCATCGGCCCGAAAAGCGCTGCAACGTCTGCGGCGTCAGGCTGATTTCCGGCACCAGGACAATCGCCTCCTTGCCCTGGCGCACCACTTCCTCGATGGCCCGCAGATAAATCTCCGTCTTGCCGCTGCCGGTGACGCCGTGCAGCAGAAAGGCGTGAAACCCGCCCTGGTGCAGCGCCGGTTCCAACTTCGTCCAGGCGTCGAGCTGCTCCGGGTTGAGCGTGATCGGCCCATCGGGCAGGTCGGCAGCACCCGAGGTATCGGCGAATTGATCGACGCGCCGCACCGATTGGCGTACCAGTCCCTTAAGCACGAGCGCCTTGATCGGCCCTGGCCCGCTGCGCGCGAGACGAGTCAGCTCGCCGACCTCGACCTCGCGGTTTAGCTCGCGCAACTTCGCCAACACCTCTGTCTGCTTTGTCGTCAACTCCGGAATTGTTTTGGGTAGCTCCCGCTCCGGCACGGCTGCGACGAGGGTTTTCGACTTCGTCCCTGCCTTGTCGCGCGCCCCGGCGGGGACGACGGCGTTGAGCACCTGGCCCCAACCGCACAGGTAATAATCCGCCATCCAGCGCGTCAGGCGCAGCAGGTTGTCGTCGAGCAGGGCCGTGTCATCGACGACGCCGCTCAGCGCCTTGACGGCCCGTTCGGGCGCGGTCTCACTCAGGCGGACACAGTAGCCGACCGTCCCCTTATCGCCGCGGCCAAACGGCGCCAGCACGCGCTTGCCGACGGCGATGGTCGCGCGCAGCGTTTCGGGCACGGCGTAACTGAACGCATGGTCGAGCGGCCGGTCGAACACCACGTCCGCGAATAGCCCGGTGATTTGGGTAAAGGAGGGCGGTTCGGGAATGAAGAGTTCGCGTTGCATGGTCGCAGTCACAGCCGCCTCCGGGGTTGGAGAAGGAGAGACCCTACTATCCAAAATTATACCGGCCGCGCCCCGGAGACCGCGAGGTCGGTAGGACTCCTATCTCAGTTTCTCAGTTTCTCAGTTTCTTCGGCGGTGTTCGCGGCTTGAGGTGAGTCTGAATCAAGAGCCGCGCACGAAGTAAGCGCAATCGAATCAAGAGCCGCGCCCGAAGTAAGCGGGGCGCG
>JBBQPD010000077.1:0-12447 GCA_038331535.1 Gemmatales bacterium
CAGCAGGCCGCCGACGTGCTGGCCCAGGTGCGGCAGCAGCAGGAGGCGACCTTACAGAAAGACCCCGCCCGCGCCGGCTGGGTGCCGTTGCTGCAATATCACCACGGCGTCGCCCTGCGCGAGGCCGGCAAGCGGCCCGAGGCCCGCGCCATCCTCGAACAGGTCGTGAAGACGTCGCCGGATCGTCCCGAGGCGGCTGAGGCGGCGCTGCGATCGGGACAGTGCCTCAAGGACGACGGCCAGGTGAAGATCGACGCCGCCCGTCCGAAGCTCGCCAACGCCGGCCTCAAGCCGGAGGAACGAGCGGCGGCACAGAAGCTGCTTGACGACGGCGTCAAGGAAATGCACGACGCGGCCCAGTATCTCCAGGCGCAGGCCGAGCAGCTGAAGCAGAAGCAGCCGATGCACGAGGCCCGCGCCCGCATGTTGTATGAGGCCGCCTGGGCGCATCGCTCGCTCGCGGTCCTGGAAGTCGAGACGGCCCGCGCCAAGGTGCAGGCCGACCTCTGGCAGAAGAAACGCGACGAAGCGATGAAGCGCACGCTGCCCGGCCGGCAACCGCCCTTCGTGCCGATGCCGACGGTCGAGCTGAAGGACGTGCCGATGCAGCAGTCGGAGATGGCGGCGCGGGCGCAGTACCAGGCGCTGATCGAGGCGTTCCCCGACCTGACGATCAACGCCGACGCGCTGTTCGAGCTGGCCGAATTGCAGGGTGAACGAGCCGAGCACGACAAAGCCGTCAAGATGCTGCGGGCGGCGCTCGACAAGGAGCCGAACCCGGAGCTGAGCGACAAGGTGCGCGTGCGCCTGGGCAATTCGCTGCTGGCGATGGGCGACGCGAAGGGAGCGTTGGCGCAGTTCAACGCCGTCGCCGCGAACCCGAAGAGCGCGCTGTTCGCCCAGGCGACTTACCGCGCCGGCGAGGCGCTGCTCAAGCTCGGCGATGCCGCCGAGGCGGTGAAGCGCCTGGCGATCTTCCGCGACCAGGGGCCGTATCAGAACCTCCCCGGCGTCAGCGACCGCGCCCTGCTGCGGTTGGGCCACGCCCTGGGTGTGCTGAAGCAGTGGGAGCCGAGCCGGCAGGCCCATGAGATGCTGATCGGCCGCTTCGGCGGCAGCACCTGGGTGCCCGAGGCTCGCTACGGTATGGGCTGGGCGCTGCAGAACCAGGGGCGTTTCGACGAGGCCGTCCAGGCGTTCACGCAGGTGACGACGCTGACCGCGACGGAACTCGGAGCGCAGGCGCAGCTGAACATCGGCCTGTGCCGCCTTGCTCAGAAGAAGTATCCGGAGGCGTCCACGGCGCTGCTGGTGGTGCCGTTCACCTACGATTATCCGCACCTGAGTGCCCTGGCTCTGATCGAGGCGGCGCGGGCGCACTCGGAGAACAAGCAGAAGGAGCAGGCGATCCGATTACTGGAGCGCGTCATCCGCGATCACCCCGAAAGCGAGCACGCCGAGGCCGCGAAGAAGCGGATTGAGGAGCTGAAGAAGGGGTGAGACGGCGATGCTCACGGACGACACGCGGTTCCACGACTTCCCGGACCACGCCATTCGGACGTTGCTGGAGAATCCGGCGAACCTCCGCGAACAGGTGGAGGTAAGCCTTCCCGCGCTGGCCGGCCGTCTCGACTTCGATCGGCGCGTTGTTCTGCATCGCGAGTTCATGCTGCCCGACTGGCGCAGGCGTGAAGCCGACCTGATCTTCCGCATCCCCTATCGCGATGCGGCGGATCAATGGGTTATGCTCGTGCTGCTCCTGGAACACCAGAGCAGCGCCGACCCGGTGATGCCGCTGCGGATGTTCGTCACGGCGGCGCTATTCTGGGAACGGGAGTGGAAGGCCTGGACGGCGCGGCATGAGCCGAATCAACCGTTGCGGCTCACGCCGGTCATTCCGCTCGTGGTCCATACGGGACGGCAGCGCTGGAACACCAATCGCGATATCGCCGACCTGTTCGACGGTCCGGTGGAGTTACGAGCTTTCGCGCCGCAGTGGCGGCTGATACTATGGGATCTGGCTGAGCAGGATCCCGAGGCACTGCTGGCTCTGGGGGCGCCGTGGGTGAAGACACTCGCCGTCGTGCGGAGTGAACGCGAAGACGCCGAGCGCCTGGGTGAGGTCGTCGATCGTCTGCTCCCCGTCCTTGAAGGCGTCCATGAACGCGAGGGGATGCGCGGCGACGAACTGGAAAGTTTCGTCCTGCACTGGCTGGCGCGGCGGCGGCCGCGGTCCGAGAAAGCCCAATGGGAGCAGCGTTTCCGCGAGTTGGTCCGGGATCCTCGACGCTTGAAGGAGGTATTGGCAATGGCAGAGACAACCTGGCTCAGTGTGGACGAGGAGGCGGAATTGCGGGCGCAAGAACGCGCTCAACTAGCCGAACTGAAACTAAGCCGCTCCATCTTGCTTCGCCAATTGACACACCGTTTTGGGACGTTGCCTCGTGATTTAACTGCTCGAATCGAACTGTGCGACAATAACGAGCGATTACAGGCAGCGCTGCTCCAAGTAGTGAGCGTCATGGGCCTCGATCAGTTCCGGTTCTAGCCAGCAAGGAGATGTTGACGATAGCAGAGACAACCTGGCTCAGTGCGGACGAGGAGGCGGAATTGCGGGCGGAATTGCGGGCGAAAGAACGTGCGACACTCGCTCGTCTTGAAACGCACCGCATGAACTTGGTCGATCTCCTGACGGATCGATTCGGCGCGCTGCCGCGATCTGTAACGGAGCGTATCCTGGCGTGCGACGAGGAAGACAAGCTACGCCAAGCAGTGCGTTCCAGCGCGTCGATTGCTTCTCTGGATCAGTTGAAGCTCTGACGAGAAAATAAGAGCCGATGATGCTCGCTCTTCACGCACGGGAGGTACTCTTGGTTACTGATACTGCCTGGCTAAGTGCGGACGAGGAAGCCGAACTGCGGGCCCAGGAGCGCGGGCAACAAGCCGCGCCGAACATGGCGTACGGCGTCACCACGGATTGTCCGTGCTGACGCTGCGGACGGAGCAGCGTTTGCAGGGCCACCCTTCGAGGTGAATGGTGTCGTCGGCTGAGGCGAGACACGAGATGGAACCCCAGCACACACAAATCGTGAAAGCTCTCCCTGATCCGCCAAGCCGTGGACAAACTCTCCTGTTAGCCAATGGCGCTTCTGGTTGCTGGGACATTGATGTCGATGAGTCACCGGACGGGAACGAGTGGACGCTGCAATTAGTGGGGCCACAGGCCTATCTCGTATTCCGCCTCCGAGACCTGGGCATCATCCCGAAAGCGGTTCGCTTCCTACAGGCGGGACCGAATGCGGGACGGAATCAGCGCGGCGCGGCGGGGCCAGACGACAATGGCGAATTGCCTCTTGGCCGGTTTGGCTCGGCGTCCGTGTCGTTGCGTTGGGATGACGAAGAAGGATTCCGCCGATGCTTTCTCATCATTGGCCAAACGGCACACTCGACGATGCACCTGAATCTTTATGACGCCGACATCGACATGATCGTTGAAGCTCTTCGACAAGTTGTGGATGACCTGCCGAACACTGACGGAGAGTAGTCGTTTCGTCCGGACCGTCGCAGTGCAAAGTGGGCCAGGCTTCGCCTGGCCAGACCGACCGCCGCCGAACCCTCGGCGGCATCTCACGGGGGGAAAGTTGATGCCGAGCAAATCGCGTCTTTTCTTCGGTCTGACGCTGGCCGCGGGGGTCTTCACCCTGCTGGCCATCCCACGGCCTTCGCAGGCCTACGTCGAAATCCCCTATGCTCTCGGCAAGATCATTGCCGAATCGACCAACATCGTCGTCATGCGCGTCGAGAAGGTGGACAAGGAAAAGAACCTCATCGTCTACCGCAAGGTGCGCGACCTCAAGGGCAAGCACCCGACCGAGGAGATCAAGCACAATATCGGCCGCGCCGGCTTCCATCCGCGCGAATGGCAGTACCCGATGGCCTGGGCCGAGGTCGGCAAGACCGCCGTCTTTTTCCACAACGGCGGCGCCAGCGAGACCTGCATCGGCAATTACTGGTATCAGGCCTACGCGGGCGACTGGTGGGGCATGAGCCACGGCGAACCGTTCATGCTCCGCAGCTTCGCCGGCAACATCGACAAGTTGATCTCCGCCGTCACCACCATCGTCGCCGGCGGCGAGGCCGTCGTCCCCTGCATGGTGGACGGCCCGAAGGATGACCTGCACCTGCGCCGGGCCAAGATTCAGCGCCTGCGCGTCAGCCTCAAGCTCCAGGAGTACAACCCCAAGCGCGACTTCGTCGGCTGGGGCGGCGAGGACTTCGTCCGCATCAATAGCATGCCCGGCTTCACGCACATGTCCGGCCTGGCCCGCGTCGATCCCGAGGCCCAGGCCATCTCCAGCCTCGACATCGACGGCGACGGCAAGCCCGACCTGTGCCTCGTCGGCGCCAGCAAGATCGCTTTGCTACAGAATGGCGGCGAGGCACTGACCGAGCTGAGCCTGCCCGGCGGCTCCGGCTGCCGGGCCGCGGTCTGGGCCGATTACAACGGCGATGGACTACCCGACCTCCTGTTGGCCACCGCCAGCGGGCCGAAGTTGTACACCAACCTCGGCAAGGGCAACTTCCGCGACGACAGCCATCTGCTGCCGCGCGAGCCGGGCTACAACCTGACCTCCGCCGCCTGGATCGATCAGGACGGCGACGGCAAGCCCGACATTCTCCTGGGCAATGGCTATCACGGCCTGCGTCTCTATCGCAACAAGGGTGCGGTCGATGCCGGCAAGGAGCCGATCGCGCTGGGATCGTGGCAGTACATCGGCCCCTTCTCCAATAGCGGCCAGAAGGGCTTCGCCACCGTCTACCCGCCGGAGAAGGAGATCAACCTCCAGGCCAAGTATCCCGGCAAGAGCGGTCAGCCGGTCGGCTGGCAGGAAGGCAAGTTCAACGACGGCGAAATCAATAACCTCGCCGTCTTCGAGCCGCAGCACAACATCGATTCTGTCGTCTACCTGTATCGCGAGATCGACTGCGCCACGGCGATGGACGTGCCCGCCTCTTTCGGCAGCGACGATACGCTGACCGTGTGGCTCAACGGCAAGCAGCTGCTGGCGGCCAACGAGTACCGCGCCTGCGCTCCGGATCAGCATCGCCTGGTCCTCAATCTGAAGCAGGGCAAGAACAAACTGCTCCTGAAGGTCTGTCAGGGGAGCGGCGAATGGGCGTATTACTTCAAGGCCGAAGCCGGCCTGCCGCCGCGCGTGACGTGGGCGTTCGCCGACGTCTCCGATGAGGTCGGGCTGGGCCGCAACGGCATCGGCAGCACGGTCAAGGGCGACAGCCTGACCGTGTGCGACGTCAACGGCGACGGCCGTCCCGACTTCCTGTACGGCGCCGGCACCGGCGTCCTGGTGCTGAACACGCCGAAGGGTTTCGTCGAGGCCAAGGACCACGGCATCGTCTACAAGACGGGCAAGGTCGGACCGGTGTTCGGCGACTTCGACAACGACGGCTATCCCGATCTGCTCGTCCCGCAGGACGGCGGCGTCAAGCTCTTCAAGAACGACGGCAAGGGCCATTTCACCGACGTAACCGCGAAGGCGGGCCTCGACAAGTTCAAAGGGCGGGCAACGTGCGCCGCCTGGGGCGACGTGGACAACGACGGCCACCTCGACCTGGTGATCGGCTGCCTGCATAGCTCGAATCGCTACTTCCGCAGCAAGGGCGACGGCACCTTTGAAGATCAGAGCGAGGCGCTCGGCCTCGACCAGAAAATCTTCAACACGCAGGCCATCTGCCTGGTGGACGTGAACGGCGACGGCATCCTCGACATGGTCTTCAACAACGAGGGCCAGGAGTCGTGTGTGCTGCTCGGCAACCCGGAAAAGGTGGCCAAGCGCACGCCGGTGACCGTGAACGTCGCCGGCAAGCAGGGCGTCTCCGGCAGCCGCGTGAAGGTGATGGACATGGGCGGCAAGGTGTTGGCCAGCCATCACGTCTCCGGCGGCGACGGCCGCGGCGGCCAGGCGGCGCCGACGGCGCGCTTCAACCTGGAGCCGGGCGCTTACCGCGTCGAGGTGCAGTACAGCAACGGCGTCCGGCGCACCAAGGACATCACGGTCGCGCAGACGGCGTTCCGCGGCGTGGTCGATGACGAGACGCCGAAGATGGAGTAAAGAGGATTCACCACAAAGGCACGAAGAACACAAAGAAAGACAAAAGGAAAAGAGAGATAATGAAGATCTTTGATAGGCATCTGAGATATCCCGTTCGTCCGCACTGTGTTTTTCTTTGTGTCCTTTGTGTCTTTGTGGTGAACTCTCCTGTTGTCGCGGCCGACAAGGATTGGTCCACCTATCGCGGCAATCCGCAGCGCACCGGCAACACCGACGGGCTGCCCGGCCCGGCGGCGCCGAAGGTGCTCTGGTCCGTCAAGGGCCAGGACCACTTCATCGCCTCGCCTCTGCCGCTCGGCGAGCGCGTCCTGTTCACCAGTCTCGGCGCTTTCAATGTGCCGACCATGCGCGCCCTCGTTGCCGATCCTGCCGCCGCTCAACGCGTCGCCTGGACGAAGTCGGCCCCTTATCTCAAGCTGCCGACCGTCAGTACGCCCGCCGTGTCCGACGGCAAGCTCATCTTCGGCGACGGCATGCACCAGACCGACGGCGCCATCCTCCACTGCATCAAGACCGAGAAAGGCCAGTCGGTTTGGCAGTTCTCCGTCCCCGGCACACTGGTCCATCTCGAAGGGTCGCCGACCATCGTGGAGGGCCGCGTCTATCTCGGCGGCGGCGATGCGGGCGTGATTTGTGTAGACCTGAACCGCCTATCGCTCGACGGCAAGGAGTTGCCGGCGGCCGATATCCAGAAAATACGCGATGCCAGGTGGGCGGAATTGCAGGCCAAGTATCAGAAAGACCTGAAAGAGAACAAGGATTTCGCCGTCGAGCCGACCGAGGACCAGCTGCCGCGCCCCGCGCCGGTGAAGCTCTGGGAGCAGGGCAAGGGCAAGTGGCACGTTGACGCTCCGGTGGCGGTGGCCGACGGCGTGGTCCTCGCCGCGTCGGCGTTTCTCGACAAGGAGATGAGCGGCGATCGCGCCCTGATCGCTCTCGACGCCAAGACCGGTGCGGTGAAATGGCGCACCCCGCTGAAGATCAACCCCTGGTCCGGTCCGTCGGTCCTGGGCAAGACCGTCGTCGTCTGCGGCAGCACGGTCAATTTCGATCCGACCCACCTCAAGGGCGCCAAGGGCGACGTGGCGGCCTACGATCTCGACACCGGCAAGGAAATGTGGCGTAAAGAAGTGAAGGGCGGCGTGCTGTCGTGTGCCGCCCTGACCGCCGACTTCGCCATCGTGACGGCGACCGACGGCAAAGTGCGGACGTATAAACTCGCCGACGGCGAGCCAAGCTGGAATTATGACGCCAAAACGCCGTTCTTCGCTCCCGTTGCTCTGGGAAAAGATGTGGTGTACGCCGGCGACCTCAAGGGCGCGATCCACGCCATCAACCTCGCGGACGGCACGGCGAAATGGACGCTGGACCTCGGCACCGACCCGGCGGTGAAGTCGCCCGGCATGATCTACGGCGGCCCGGTGCTGCACGGCGGCCGATTGTTCGTCGCGACCTGCAACCTCGAAGGCGCCTTCGCGCGACAACCGACCGTGGTGGTGTGCATCGGCGATAAGTGACCAGACGATTGCCGCTTGCGGCTTAGCGGGGAGCGCCAAGCCGCAAGCGCTATCTGGATGAAAGGACGAATCCCATGCGACGGTCCCTATGGATGCTGTTCGCCCTGACGTTGATTTTTTACACCGCCGCAGTTGGTCCCGCGGCCGACCCGGAGACCGCGCTGGTCGTCGTCGATAAAGAGAAACGCCAGGTCATCATCGACGCCAGGATCGCGCCGCGCAAGATCGACGACCCGCGCTACAAGGAAATCTTCCCGTTGGAGGTCGTCGCTTGCTATCCGTTCCCGCGCGGCCAGAAGGCGCACGAGACCGTCGTGACGATCGAAGCCAAGCCGAGCGAAGTTCACAAGGGGCTGGAAGCGCTCGGCCTGAAGCCGGGCACCCCCGCGGTCGGCGACAGCAAAGACGCTCCGGCGGGTCCGGAAGTCAAGATCTTCCTGGAGTTTCTCGGCCCCGATGGCGAAAAGAAGCGAGTAGCGATCGAGCGGACCATGGTTGATATCCAGACCGGCAAGCCCCTCAAAACGCTGAAGTGGCGCTTTACCGGTTCGGCACGGATCAAACCCGACCCGAACAAGGACGAGACCATCTATGCCGCCGATCAGAGCGGCACGCTGATCGCCATCTTCCCGGTGACGAACCAGACGGTATTCCAGACGAACCTGACGATGAAGGAAGAGAAGTTCGTCAAGTTGGAGACCGACAAGAAGCTGCTGCCGAAAGAGGGCACGGCGGTGAAACTGGTCCTGGAAGTGCCGGAAGCGAAATGAGGCGGGTGGGGAGAGCGATTCCATCATTGACACACAACCGGGGAGCAACCCGTCATGCGTATTCGAGTTCAGCCGTGGTTCGTGGGACTATGCGGCGCGCTGCTGCTCGCGTCGGTCGGTTGCGGAAAGAACAGCGTGGTCCGCGCCCCGACCAGCGTCGTCGCCGAGGAGGCGGAGCGTGCGCCCCTCCTTGTGGCACGAGCCACGGGGGAGGAAGAGGAACAACCGGCTCGTCCGAAGGATACCAAGGCCGAGCCGGAACCAAGCACCTTTGCCTTCCCGGCCGACCGCGGCGGCGAGCTGCTCAGCAAACAGCTGACGCCGTCGGCGACACGGCCGTTGACAGAGCCGGCCGCGCAGCCGCGCCGCGTGCGGATCGCGGCGTATCTCGAAGCGCCGGAGCTGCCGTTGCCGCCGAGTCTCGCCATTCATTCCGTGCCGCCGGAGCGCGCCCGCAAGCCGCTCATGCCGCGTCTGGTGACGCCGGAAGCGCTGGTTTCCCTGGCGCTCGAGTTGGCACTGCCCCAAGCGCAACCGCTGGCGGTCGGCGAGCGGACGAAGGAACCGGGCGCGGACGTCAACAAGCCGGCGCCGCTGCCGATCCTCGGCCAGCAACTACCGGATCGAGCCTCGCTGGCCGACGCCACGAGCGAAGCTTCTGGGACCGCGGTCATCTCGGCGACGATGCCGGTTCGCCAGCAGACGGTCCCATTCCAGCGCCTGGCGGTGCCCGATCCGTACGAGAATTACCGGCCGTTGCGCTTGCCTGTGCCGGCGGAAGCGACGGACCCCGTCACCGGGTCGCCGCGCACGCCGACGCAGCCGTGAGGCATTGGATTAACGGGACTTCCTCGGAGACGCTCCATGACGTTGGCTCTACGCAACGGTGTTCTTCTTCTTGCCGTCGCCTTTTCCACGCCTGCAATTCAGGCCGCGGACAAGCCGGCCACCTCGCGCTGGGAGAAGGAAATCGAGGCGTTCGAGAAGCAGGAGAAAGACCGGCCAGTGCCCAAGAACGCGATCGTCTTCGTGGGTAGCTCCAGCGTGCGGCTGTGGAAGCTCGACAAGTCGTTCCCCGATATCGACGTGGTCAACCGCGGCTTCGGCGGCTCCCAGCTGGCCGACGCCGTCCAGTTCGCGCCGCGCCTGCTCTTCAAGCAACAGCCGCGGCTCGTCGTGTTGTACGCGGGCGACAACGACCTCGCCGCCGGCAAAACCCCGGAACAGGTGGCAGCCGATTTTCAGGAGTTCGTCCAGGTCGTCCACAAGGAATTGCCGAAAACGAAGATCGTTTACCTCTCCATCAAGCCGAGCCCGAGCCGCTGGAAGCTGGCCGACAAGGTCGTGAAGGCCAACACCCTCATCGCCGAGTCCTGCAAGAAGGACGAGCGCCTCACGTTCGTGGACGTGTACAAGCCGATGCTCGGACCCGACGACAAGCCGCGGCCGGAACTGTTCCGCGAAGACAACCTGCACATGAACGACAAGGGCTACGAATTGTGGACGATGCTCCTCAAACCGTACCTGAAGCCGTAAGCGTAAGGTAGAGGGTCAGTTTGCCGCTTGCGACTTAGCGGAGGATGCCCGCTAAGCCGCAAGCGGCAAACTAACCCACTACCCCTGTTTTCACCTCTCCCTTCGCGCGGCGCGCGAATCCTTTCGGCCGGCAATAATCGACTGTTCACCTCCGTCTTGTCGGCAACTTGACAGGGCGGCGAGTCAGTCCTAACCTCGTACATGCGCTGCGATGGCAGGAGCAGGGATAAACCCCGTGAGGAGGTTCGTTTGAGCGACGCCGGTCCGATAGCTGCACCGCGACTGCTGGTCGTCGACGACGATCTGAGCGTTGCCAACCTGTTACGGTACGTGCTCCAGGCGGAAGGCTACGACGTGGCCGTGGCACACGACGGCGTGGAAGCCCTCGAAGCGGTGCGGCAGCGCAAGCCCGATCTCGTGCTACTCGACATCGACATGCCGCGCATGAAGGGCGACGAGGTCTGCCGGCAACTCAAAAGCGATCCGGCCACGCGCCTCCTGCCGGTCATCATGATTACGGCTCGCAGCGACCAGAATCGCCGGCTCGACGCCTGGGATTACGGAGCGGACGAGTTCCTGTCCAAGCCCTTCCAGACGGTTGAAGTGACCGCGCGCTGCCGGTCGTTGCTGCGGATCAAGCGGTTGGTGGAAGAGCGCGACTCGGCCGAGGCGGTCGTCTTCGCCCTGGCCCGCGCCGTCGAAGCCAAAAGCTCCTTCACCCACGGCCATTCCGAGCGAGTCACGCACCTGGTCGTTGCCCTCGCGGAGCGCCTGGGGCTGTCCGAGGGCGAGCGCGACATCCTGCGCAAGGGGGCGCTGCTGCACGACGTCGGCAAGATCAGCATTCCCGACGCCATTCTCGACAAGCCCGGCAAACTGACCGCCGAGGAGTACGCCGTCGTCAAGTGCCACGCCGCGCAGGGGGCGCACATCGTCGAACCGCTCGCCTCAGTGAAGGACGCCATCCCGCTCATCAGCTGGCACCACGAACGGCCGGACGGAACGGGCTACCCCGACGGCCTGCGCGGCGAGCAGATCCCGCTGCTGGTGCGCATTCTGTCGGTGGCCGACGTTTACGACAGCCTGTCCAGTAATCGCCCGTACCGAGCGCGCTTGTCGCAAGACGTGTGCTTGCAGATGCTGCGCGACAGCGCCCGCGATGGCGGCCTCGACCCGGAACTGGTGGCGACGTTCGTGGAACTCATTCAGTCTGAAAGTGAATCGGGTCCGAAGAATGTGAACCACAGAGACACAGAGAAAAAAGACAGAGAGGAAGTTGCCTAGGGCACGGGCATGGGCTGTTTTCCTACTATTTGAAGATTGTTTTCTCTGTGTCCTCTGTTTTCTTACCTCTGAGCTTCTCCGCACGATGCAGAGAAGTTCAGCCGAGTTCTGGCTGACAGCTAAGAGCTATCAGCTAACAGCTTTCAGCCAGACTGGTTTTGTGTGGTTGCTAACTCGTTGCGGCTTGGCCGCGTTACGTCTCTGTGGTTAATCTTTTTTTCAGAACTCCCCCGTGCCGCGTTTCGACCACCACGGCAGCTGCGTCCCGCCGTCGATGGCTAGCGTCGTACCGGTGATGTAATCCGACGCGGGGTCGAGCAGGAAGAGGATGCCGCGGGCGATCTCCTCCGGTTGAGCCATGCGGCCCATCGGCAGCGCGGCGCCGGCCTTCTTGAGCACGTCCTCGGTGAAGAATTTGCGCTCGCCAGATGTGTCGGTCCAGCCGGGATAGACGAGATTCACGCGGATGCGATGGCCGATCAGTTCAATCGCGGCGGTGCGAGCCATCTGGTCCTCGGCGGCCTTGGCCATGTTGTAGGCCATGCACGACGGCAACGCGACGTGGGCGTGCGGCGAGCTGACGACGACGACGCTGCCGCCCTGGCCCTGCTTCATCATCTGGTTCGCCGCCGCGCGCAGGGTGTAAAATGCCCCCCACATCGACACGTCGATGGTCTTGCGGAAGCCGGCCATGTCCGCCTTGTGGAACAGCTCGCGTTCGCTGAAGACGGCCGAGAGCACCAGCAAATCGAGCCGGCCGAACTCCGCGACGACGCGCTCCACCATCGCCTCGACGGCCGGCTGATCGCTGACGTCGGTGCGACACAGCAGCGCCTTGCGGCCCAGCCCGCGAATCTGCTTCGCCGCTTCCTCCGCCGACTCGGGCAGGGTTAGGTAGTTAATGGCGACGTCGGCCCCGTCCTGCGCCAGTCCCAACGCCGTCGCTTTGCCGATGCCTGACGAGGCGCCTGTGACGAGGGCCACTTTGCCCGCGAATCGTTGTGTCATGGTCCTGGTCTCTGGCTTTGTGTCCGTGCTGTCATCGTTGTATCGTCGCGATACCGATCGACGAGAACGATGTTCGGACTGCGCGGGAGATTTATTGTAGTTTGAGAACCTCACGAGCCGCGACCGTCAGGGAGCGTGGGAAACGCTCCCTGACGGTCGCGGCTCGTGAGGTTCTTCGCTACTTCTTCAGCGCCACTTCTC
>JBBQPD010000078.1:0-12433 GCA_038331535.1 Gemmatales bacterium
ACGATGAAATCGAAGTCCTCTTTGAGATGGGCGAGGATGGTGCCGACCTCTTCCTGGGCCAGCGCCTGTAGCGTGTAGCCGTCGCAGCGGCCGGCCGGCAACACCGCCAGGCGCGGCAGCGTCGTCGGCCGAATCGCTTCCTCGGTCGTCGTCTCGCCGCGCAGCACTTCACTGAGGCCGGGACTGTCGGACAGGCCGAACTGGGCCGCGGCTGCCGGGTTGCGCAGGTCGGCGTCGATCAGCAGCGTGTTGCGCCAGCCGCGCGCCAGGCTCGCGGCCAGGTGGCTGGCGAGCGACGTCTTCCCTTCGCCGCCGCCGGCGCTGGCGACCATCACGACGCGCACGCCGTCGGTCTGGGAGGCGCGGAGCAGCACGGTGCGCAGGGCGTCCACCGATTCGAGGAGCGGCGCCTGCTGCGGCAGATAGATGCCGTCGGTGCCGGGTAACGGACTTCGGGCCGCGGCGGGCATCGTGGGTAGGGTGCCGACGATCGGGATGCCGAGACCGCGGGTCACGTCGTCCGGGGTGTAGACCTTGCGCGAGCGGAACTCGGCGTAGGCGATGCCGAGGAAGGTGAGGCCGAACAGCGACAGCCCGGCCATGCCGGCCACCTTGACCTTCTTGTCGAGCTTCTGTTCCGTCGGCGGCGGGGCCGATTCCAGCACCGCGACCCGGCCGGCGGCGGCGAAATCGTTCTTGAGGCTAATCAGCTCTTGCCCCTTCTGGGCGTGATCTTTCTCGCTCTGCGTCACCCGGTCGCGCAGCGCCTCGACTTCCGGAATGAGCCGTCCCGGGCCGCGCGTCTTGTCGCGCAGGGAGTTGATTTTCACGTCCAGCGGGTCGAGCTTCTCGTTCAGCTTCGTCAGGTGGCCCTGGAGGACGTTCAACGTCACCTGAGCGGACTCCAGATTCATCTTGATGTCGTCGAGTTTTTCCTTCAGCAAGATTTGCCGATACTTGTTCCGCACCGGGTTGATCTGCCCTTCCAGCGCCAACAAGCGCGCCTGGTAGTGGTCCTCGACCATCGGCCGCAACCCTTCGGGAGTGACCTTCAATTCCTGAAACATCTCGGACTGGAGCTTGCTGGCGGCACTTTTCAGGCTCTTGTACCCGTCATCCTCGTTCATGGATTTGTTCAGGGCTGTTTCCGAAACCGGCACCTTGTCCGGGTTGTCGAGGCTGAAGCGCAGGTTTTTCACGGCGTAATCGGCCTTGGCGAAGTCGAGATCCAGCTGGAACTTCTGACTGACCAGCGGCGCCCGTTCGCCCTCCAGGCGCGCGAGTTGTGCGGGAAGTTCTTTCTGATCTTCCAGGCCGTTGTCAAACTCCTTTTTCGCCAGCAGGCGGCGGACGGCGAGCAGATCGTCGCCTGCCGCCTTGTACGCGTCCTCCATCTGCTTGACGCGCACCTTCAAGCGCTCCTGCTCCTTCAGGCGATTGTCTTCGACGTAAACGTCCATCAGGCGGTTCAGGAGGTTCGCCAGGTCTTCCGGGCTGCGGCCGCTGAGCGAGAGACGCAGCACCTCGGCGTTGTTCAGGATCGGCTCGACGAGCAGGTCGCGCTGCAGCCAGGTGATCTGGTCGTCCAGGTCGCCGTGGGCCAGCACTTCGCGCAGGTCGGCCACGTCGGGAATGGTGAGCGTCTTGCGGAGAATCGTGTGGCTCTTCAGGATCGTCATCTGCGTGCGCTGGAAGTTGAGGAAATCCTCGTTGCCGCCGTCGCGGCCGACGCGGTTCGTCAGCTGGAGGTGCGCCTGGGCGATGTAGCGGCTCGGCGTCAGGAACCAGCCGGCGCCGGCGCCGAGGAACAGCGCGGCCAGACCGAAGACCAGCACAAACTTCAAACGGTGCGTCAGCGCCCGGCTCAGCGCCTCCAGGCCGGGCGGCGCGCTCAGAGCGGGCGGCGGCGCGGACGGTAACAAGACTGCCCGCGCGGACGGTCTCACCGGCGGGGCGGCGGTGTCGGCGGCGGGGCGCGCGGTCGGTTGCGTGTCGGCGGGAGACGGTTCGAGCGGCGTCATGGTGGGGAATCTCCTCTCCCGGTCGGATCATCCGGTAATTTCATGCGGCACCGGGGCAGTGCGGCTGGCGGCAAATTCGGGCAGCGTGGGCGGCGCGGGTGCCGGCGCGGCGGCAGCTGCCACGGGGACAAACAGTCGGTCGTACAGCTTCAGCTCTAACCACAAGACCAACATCGCCCCAAACGGCATCGACAAGCCGGCCGCGTCGTGGAAGAAGCCGTTGGCGAACTTGCTGCCGAGCGTGACGTGAGCCAGGCCCGTCACGGAGGTTCGTATCAGATTCATCAGCAGGGCGATCGGGATTGCACTGAAGAAGACGACGACGCGATCCACCCAGGGACGGTCGATCACGATCGCCATGGCGGCGGACAGCGCGAAGAACCCGCTGAGCATTCCCAGGCCGTTGCACGCCTCCAGCACGCCGATCTGCAGCTCGTTGATGTAGATCACATTGCCTTCGGCGAAGGCGGGATGACCGAGGGTTTGCAGCGTATAGGTGGCGGCAACGGTGGCCATCTGTTGCAGCGGCTGGGCCAGGAACACTTCGAGCGTGTAGGGCAACGGCAGCATGAACAGCAGCAGCACCAGTGCCGGCCAGGCCCAGCGGCTCAGGCGCCAGCCGCCGGCGAGCAGCACCACTCCGGCAAACGTCGGGATCAAGGAAAACGGCCCGAACCAGGGCAGATAGAACTTCGCTTCAAGAAGCCGACAGCCCGCCCCGGCAAGGAAGAACGGCACGCTCCACCACGCCCCAGGGCCGAAGGCGATCATTTTCCGCCGGAACAACAGCACGATCGCGGCGAGGATCGGCACGACGAAGCCGTGCGACGCCTGCGGGTCGTTCGACCAGCGCCGCGCCAGATCGACCAGCGTCGTCCACGAGGACCACAGGATGACGACGCCGAAGATGGCCGCGACGGTGCAGGCCGTCGCCGCGGAGCGGTCGGCAGACCGAGAGGGAGCAATCGGTGGTCCTGCGGAACTCATGGCGGCATCTCGACACGGGCGCAACGGGCCGATCCGTTCACTCCAGGGTAGCACATCTGCCGGAGAAGGAACGGGAAAGGATTCGAGGAATTATACTGTATAAACGAGATTCATGCAGAGAAGAAACTTCGCCCGGCCCTAACGAATGTATCGAGTTGTTTACATTTCACGCTCCGGCGACTTCGATTCGTCTGTCGCCGCCGCGCACGCCGCCGCATAACGGGCGGGCAGTTCCGCCGCAGCTGTGACGCACATGCCGAGGTCGCGCAGCAGCCCATCGCGCAGGCCATAGATCCAGCCGTGGATGGCCAAAGCCTGACCGCGAATCCAGGCGTCGCGGACGACCGTTGTCAGACTTGCATTCGCCACCTGCTCGATCACGTTTAGCTCGCAGAGGCGGTCGCAGCGCTCTCTCTCGGCAGCCAGTCGGTCCAGCTCAGCCTGGTGCTTGCCGCGCACGTCCTGGACGTGCCGCAGCCAGTTGTCGCAAAGTCCCAACCGGTCGTCGCGCAGGGCGGCCGCCACCCCGCCGCAGCCGTAGTGTCCGCACACGATAATGTGCTCCACGCGGAGCACGTCCACCGCGAACTGGATCGTGGACAGGCAGTTCAGGTCGGTGTGAACCACGACGTTGGCGATGTTGCGATGAACGAACATCTCTCCGGGCAGCAAACCGACGATTTGGTTGGCCGGCACGCGGCTATCGGAGCAGCCGATCCAGAGGTAACGCGGCGCCTGCTGGCCGGTCAGCCGCTCGAAGAATTCGGGATCGTGCCGCACCATGTCGGCGGCCCAGTCCCGGTTCTTCGCGAACAGATGGCTTAATACACGCATGTTGATTCCCAGCAGAAGATAACGGGCCAGAGTGAAGGGCATACGAACACGAGTCGTCATGCCGCCGCCGTCGCGAACGTTCTTTCAGATTGGGCGGCTATTTTCAGAGCAGCCTATTCACGAACCGCGACCGTCAGGGAGCGTGGGGATGTCGCGGCTCGTGAGCTTCCTCACTTCCCCTCCGCCAACTTCTGCAAGCGCCGCGCCTCGCCGGCCCAGCGGCTGTTGCGGCGGCGGATCGGGCCGGGCGAGTACTCGTGATCGCGCAGCGACCGGTCGAGCAGATCGCGGGCTTCCAGCGTTTGGCCCTCGTCGAGCAGGTGTTGGGCCAGCTGGCACTGGTGTTGCAGGATCGGCGACAACCGGACCAGCTCGCGGCAGGAGGCGAGCGCGCCGGCCGAGTCGCCGCGCTGGCGGCGCACCGCGATGAGCAGGTGCCAGCCGAGGTAGTTCTTCCAGCGCGGATCGCGCGCCAGCAGCCGCTCCAGCAAGGGCTGGGCTTCTTCCGGCCGGTTCAGCCGGGCCTGGCAGAAGGCCAAACAATAGAGGATCAAGCCGTGGTCCGGCTCCGCCTTGTGGGCCGTTTGCAAGAGCGGCAGCGCCTCGGCGAACTCCTGCTCGTTCATCAGCCGTTCGGCCAGCGCGACACGGTTGGCGAGCGTCGGCATGTGCTCCGCCTTGTAGCGCAGCTCGTCGATCGCTACGCGCTGCTGGAACAGCGACCAGCCGCGCCCGCCGTGGCCGCCGCCCAGCTCCGGCAGCTTGTAGAGAAAGAAATAGGCCCAGGCGCCGAAGGGTTGAAAGCAGATGATGAGCCAGAACCAGTAATATTCCACGCGGCGCCGGCTCACGTCCACGATCATCCAGACGGTCAGCGCGCCCTGGAGTGCCGACAGGACGTAGAACGCCGCAGCGTACTCCTCGCCCAGCATTTCGCGCAGTTGATGCAGGATCGACATGGCTGACGTTCCGCCCGAATAGCGAGTAGGAGTGGCCCCGCTCAATGCTTCGGACCATCCTAGCACATGCCGCCGTCCGCTCGCAAAGCGCAAAACGCGGCCGCTTGTTTGCCGCGCTGCCCCGCGATAGGATGAAGCGGCTCCATCGGAGACGGCAATCGAGGACCTGGCGATGACACCCGTGCGGGCAGTGCCGTTGGGCATGCTGTACGAGCAGGATGAGACAGCATGGCTGGAAACGATGGCGGCCCTCGCGGCCGAGCGCCGCTACCAGGAAATGGACTACCCCCATCTCAGCGAGTACCTGGCGGACATGGCAAGGCGCGATCGGCGAGAAGTGTTCAGCCGTCTGGTCGTGTTGCTCACCCATCTGCTGAAGTGGGAGCAGCAGCCGGAGAAACGCTCCGGCTCCTGGCGCGGGACGATCCGCGAACAGCGGCGCGAATTGCGGCAGCTGCTGGAAAGCGGCACCTTGAGGAATCATGCGGAGTCGGTCCTCGACGATGCTTATACCGAAGCACGCAAACAGGCGGCGGACGAGACGGAGTCGGACCTCGCGGTATTCCCGGTCGAACGCACCTGGGGACTGGATGAGATGCTCGGCGAGTCCGAAGAGTAACGGTCGTCTCCGCAGGCCGGGAGAACCCGCACGGCTGCGCAAACCCTACCGGTCGTGCCGGCACAGCCGGTAAAACCCGCACGCTATTCCAAAAAGATTCTTGCCGCTTCCGCGCGAGCCGATATAAACTTCCGTTACTCCCGCGTAGGGATACTATTTCTGTTTCGGAGGACTGATGGTCATGGTAAGTAGTGGGGCCGAGCTGGATTTTATCGAAGAGTTGCGTCTGCGCCGCTGGGCGCGGGAGAATTACGTGTCCCGGCCGCAACGGCAGCTGTCGTGGCACCCGGTCGTGCTCGACGAAATGACCCGCCGGGACGTCGAAGTCTCTCAGGTCGAAGTCGTCCTTACCTGCGCTTGATGCCTCCCCTCTGAATCGCGATCACACGTGTTGCCGCTTGCGGCTTAGCTGCGCTGGACCGCTAAGCCGCAAGCGGCAAACGGCGACACCTCATGTCTTCTCCCGTCCCGGACCTGACGCTGCCGGCACGCTCCAACGCCTGGAAATGGTGGGTGTGCGTCCTGCTGCTGCTGGCGACGATGGTCAACTACATGGACCGGGTCACGCTCAACGTGCTCGGTTCCGACATTCGCCACGACCTGAATTTCACCATCGCCGATTACGGACGCGCCGAGTCGGCGTTCGCGCTGGCGTTCGCGCTCGGCGCCCTCGTAATGGGCTGGGTGGTGGACCGCTGGAATGTTTACTGGGTCTATCCGGCCGCCGTGCTGGTGTGGTCGGCGGCGGGGTTCGCCACCGGGTTCGTCGGCGGCTTCACTGGACTGGTGTGGTGCCGGGTTCTGCTCGGTCTGTCCGAGGCCGCCAACTGGCCGTGCGCGCTGCGAACCACGCAACGCATCCTGCCCCCGGCCGAGCGGACGATGGGCAACAGCATCTTGCAGAGCGGCGCGGCCCTCGGCGCCGTTCTCACGCCGCTGATCGTCCTCGTCCTGTTCGACGAGACGAAACCGAGCACCTGGCGTTACCCCTTCTGGGCCGTCGGCGGCTTCGGCGTCCTCTGGGTCGGGCTGTGGTGGTCGCTGGTCCGCAAGCAGGATTTGGCGCTACCCACCGACGCGAACTCCCCGCCCGCCGCCTGGCAAGAGACGGCGAAGCCGCCGCTTTCGAGGGGCTTGTTCGCGCGGCGTTTTCTTGCCCTCATCGTCCTCGTCATCGCGATCAACGTCTCCTGGCACTTCTTCCGCGCCTGGCTGCCGTTGTTCCTGCGGGAACAACACCGCTATGGCTCGAAGGCAATCTCGCTGTTCACGGCGGGTTACTATCTGTCTACCGATGTAGGCTCGCTGGCCGCCGGCTTTCTGACGCTGTCGCTCGCCCGCCGCGGCTTCTCGGTTCACGGCAGCCGGTTGCTCGTCTTCGTCGGGTTTGCGTTGCTGGCTGCCCTGAGCGTGGTCGCGTCTCTCTTGCCGAGCGGGCCGTGGTTGCTCATCGTCCTGTTTATCGTGGGCTTCGGAGCGCTGGGAGTGTTTCCCAATTACTATTCGTTCAGCCAGGAACTGACGGTACGGCATCAGGGCAAGGTCACCGGCGCGCTGGGTTGCTGCTGTTGGCTGGCGATGGCGGCGCTGCACTCCGTCGTCGGCAGCTGGGTCGAGCGCACCGGCTCTTACACCGAAGGCGTCGCGCTGGCGGGACTGGCGCCCCTGGGGGGGATTGTCGTGTTCGTGCTGCTGTGGGGCAAAGTGGCGGAACCGGCCCCGGAAGGGAGTCAACGTTTCGCGGACCACGATGATCCGCGAAACGTTGACGAGAAGCGCATCACTTCAAAACCTTGAAGGCGCCGTTGTAGGCCCCGTAGGCATTGCTGGTGCAGCCGTTGCGCGTCGAACCGACGTAAGCGGGCGGCGGCACGACGATCTCCACGCGGACGATGCCGGTTTGGCCCGGCTTGAGAACGCCCATGTGAACGGCGGCGTTCGCCAGACTGGAATCGGACGTGTACACCTCGGTGCCGAACAGACCGTTGCCGGCAATGCCCGTCACCTTGAAGGCGAACTTCTTGCCAATCTGGGCGGCGAAGTTGCCGAGGCTGCCCGGATCAGGGAGAGGGTTCAGAACTTCGACCGTCTCCTCCACCGCGCCCGGCGTGCGCAAGCCGCGGAGGTCGCTCAGTTTGATTTCCACCTCGCCGAACTGCGTCGTCTTCGCCTTCCACGTTGCCACGTCGATCTTGCCGGCGATCTTCATCTCGTCGGTGTGGATCGTGTCGAACTTGCGAAACAGCGATTGACCTTCGCCGACGCCCTCGCGCAATCTTTCGAGCAACTCCTCCGCCCGGCTCTTGATGTCCGCGTCGGCCGATTTGGCCGCTTCGGCCAGCGCCGGATAGGCGCGGTCCTTGTGCTTCAGAAGCTCGGCGCTGGCCGCGTCGCGCACCTTCTCGTCCGGATTCGCCAGGTCGGCAACGGCCTTGTCGATGCGCTTGGCCACTTCCGGCGTGATGCGCGTCGCGAAGTCGATCTGCCGGACTTCGGCGAAAGGAACCTTCAGCTTCCCGTAGGCCGTGACGATCTCGATCTGCTCTTCGCGCAAGGTCATCTTGAGCGAGCTGTCATCGGCGAAGCGGACTTCCGCCAGCCCGGGAATCGGCTTGGGCTTCTCCGTCACCTTGACGTCGTCCGCGAGAGCCAGAGTCATGGGAACGGCCAGCATGGTAGCGGTCAGGACACGGCGGAACCATGTTGTTCCCTGAGATGTACGGGTGAACGGCGTCATCGTGCCTCCGAGTTCGAGTGAATCGACGACCTCTGCATTGTCCCATGATAAGCGATGGTGTTGCCGCGCCGCCATCCTCTCGGGCGCGATTGTTCCTAAAGGGATGAGTACTGAGTACCGAGTACCGAGTACTGAGAGCCTGTCCCAAAAGGAGGTTCTACGAGCCGCGACCGTTAGGGAGCGCTGGGGACATGCCGCAAAAAACGCTCCCTAACGGTCGCGGCTCGTAGAATCTACTTACGGGACAGACACTAAGTACCGAGTACTGAACTCAGGTTGCTGCGTACTCCGTACTCCTCGTTACCGTCCCGCCCCCTGCATGTGGTGAATGATCCGTTCCGCGAAATCCGCGCTGCTCGCGCCGGCCTTTTCGCCGTAACCCGCGAACTGGCGGGCGATGTCATACGTGACATAGAGTTTGCCGCCCGGCCCCTTGTGGGCGGTTCCGTCGCTCTCGGCGAACGTCGCCTCGACGCCCTGGTTGACCAGCTTCGCCGCCTCATTCCAGCCGAGGTGTTCGAGCAGCATGGCGCCCGACAACAGGACGGCGCCGGGGTTGGCCTTGTTCTGGCCGGTGTACTTCGGCGCCGTGCCGTGGGTCGCCTCGAACATGGCCGCCTTGTCGCCGATGTTGGCACCCGCCGCCAGGCCCAGACCGCCGGTCAGCGCAGCCGCCGCATCGGAAAGGTAGTCGCCATTCAGGTTCGGCGTCGCCACCACGCTGTATTCATCGGGCCGCAGCTGAATCTGCTGGAACATGCTGTCGGCGATACGATCCTTGATGACCACTTTGCCCTTGGCGTCGGCGCCCTTGTAGACCTCGTCCTCGCTCACCGTCTGGGCGCGGAACTCCTCGCGGGCCAGCTCGTAGCCCCATTCCTTGAAGGCGCCCTCGGTGAACTTCATGATGTTGCCCTTGTGCATCAGCGTGACCGTGGGCAGCTTCTTGGTAATCGCGTACTGGATGGCCATGCGGATGAGCCGTTTGCTTCCCTCCGGACTCATCGGCTTGATGCCGATGCCCGACGACGGGACGACGTTGTAGCCCATTTCCTTGAGCAGGCCGATCACCTTCTTCGCCTTGTCGGAGTTGCTCTTGAACTCGATGCCGCAGTACACGTCCTCCGTGTTCTCGCGGAAGATGACCATGTCCACCTTGTCGGCCCGCTTGTTCGGCGCCTCGACGCCCTTGAAGTAGCGCACCGGCCGCACGCAGGTGTACAGATCGAAGCGAATACGCAGGTAGACGTTGATGCTGCGGAAGCCGCCGCCGATCGGCGTGGTGAGCGGCCCCTTGAGGCCGACGCTGTAATACTCGAACGCCTTGAGCGTGTCGTCGGGCAAGTAGAGCTGGCGCTGCTGGTCCTCGTTGAGGGCGCCGACCTGCTCGTCCTTGACCTCCGGGCGATACATTTCGCGGGCCACATCGCCGGCGTGTACGTCGAACCAGGCGATCTTTTTCTTGCCGCCGTAGGCCTTGGCGACGGCCGCGTCGAGTACCTTGACGGCACAAGCGGTGATGCCAGGTACGCTGCCGACGTCGCGGCCGATGCCGTCGCCGCGCATCAGGCAGACGATGGGGTCATCGGGAATGTTCCAGCGGCCGCCGGCATCGACCGTGACGCGGGTTCCGGTTGTCGGGTGCGTGAGCTTGTCGAAGGTCGGTGCCGTCATGGGAGAGTCTCGCGAATCACGGGCGGGGGCCACGTTATGATTGAATGCGCGGCATGGGAGGGAGTCAAGAAGCTCTCGTTTCGCCGCCCGCCTCGGACGGGCGCGGGGCACGCGCGAAACGTAAACAGGAACGCGCTCAGCGTTTCAGCGGCAGGTGCGCCGCCTCCTGGAGCGTGGACACGATATCGCGCATCAGCTCTTCGTCGGTGCCGCGGTACAGCGTCAGCGTGTCGCGGTCCCGTTTGCCGACCAGCGTCAGTTTCATGTGGACCTCGTTGGATCGATACGCATACCACAGCGCGCCCGGAAGAAAGCCGCCACACATGACGACGGAGAGTGTCGTCAAACCCGTGAAACCTGGCACGGAATCCGTCCCCACGGTCGCATCGAGGCGCAGCTCGGCGCAGTCCTCCAGATCGACGGTCGCGCGACCGATGGGGATGAACGCGATGTAGCTATCCTGCGTCAGGTCGAGATGCCCCTTTTTGGTGCGGACGAGACGGAGGAAGCTGAACGTGCCCAGGTTCACTAGCGACCCGACCACGACTGCAAGAAAACCGAGGCCGAAGAATACCGGATTCAGCTCCAACTTCACGATCAGGAAGATGAAAAAGAGGGAGATGGTCACCGCCGAGATGAACATGCCGATGATGCGCCCCGGCATCGCCTGACCGGTATTCCAGTTGCGGTCGAAGCGGCGAACCTTCGTGGTACGAGTGCGGCCGGTACGGCGATCGAAGCCGCATTCGATGCAAAGCACCGCCTTCGGGTCGAGCGCAGCGCCGCACACGGGGCAGGCGTTCGGATCGGCCGCGCGATCGACGCGAACGGCCCTCCGTCCTCGCGGCGGTTCCTCCTGGATCGCGTCCTCGATCATCGGGATGACCGCGGCCGCCGCGGGGATGGCTGCACCGCTGCCGCAGGCGGGGCAGCGCGTCTGCTTTCCCTCATGCCGCTCCTCCGCGCGCAGAGTACGGCCACAATTCGGACAGGAGAATTCAATGGCCATGACTGCGCCTCGGCGACCGGCGTCTTGTTTCTTGCGGCTACAATAGGGAAAGACGCATTCTCTCCGCAAGGGGCTGGCGTCGTCGCTGGGAAGACAAATTCGACCCGTGAGGGAGGAATATCATGGCCGAGAAGCCGCCGGAAGCGTTGCTCGATTCCATCCATCACGTCGCCATTTCGGTGCAAGACGTCCCGTCATCGGTCGCGTGGTATCGCCAGCACTTCGAGTGCAAAGTCAGCTACCAGGACGACACCTGGGCGATGCTCGACTTCGCCAACCTGAAGCTGGCGCTGGTCGTTTCCCACCAGCATCCACCGCACATCGCCTTCGTCCACCCGGAAGCGGAAACGTTTGGCACGCTGAAAGAACACCGCGACGGCACGCGCTCGTGTTACATCAACGACCCGGCCGGCAACGCGGTCGAGATTCTGGCGCAAGATTGAATGTAGGACTCACCACAGAGGCACAGAGACACAGAGAAGACAAAAGGCAAAATGAAGAATGCCTTTTGTCTTCTCTGTGTCTCTGTGGTGAGTCATGTATTTGAGTGAACTTTCCCGCGGCTTCTGCTCTCCTGGGGTGTATGAGTGCAGCGCTTCTCGAACTTGATGGTTCCTTCGGCGAAGGCGGCGGCCAGATCCTGCGCAGCGCCCTGGCCCTGTCGCTGCTGACCGGCCGCGGCTTTCATCTGCGCCATGTCCGCGCCGGGCGGTCGAAGCCGGGACTGCAACCGCAGCACTTGCAGAGCGTCCGCGCCGCGGCGGCCGTGGGCAAAGCGCAAACGCGCGGCGCTTCGCCGGGCAGCAGCGATCTCGTCTTCGAGCCGGGTCCGGTCACCGCAGGGAAGTATCGTTTCGACATCGGCACCGCCGGGGCGACCGGCCTCGTGCTGCACACGGTCTACCTGCCGCTCGCGCTGCGCGGCGGCGAACCGAGCGAGCTCACCTTGATCGGCGGCACGCATGTCCGCACCAGTCCGGGGTTCCACTTCCTCGACACAACGTGGCGACGCTATCTGGCTCAATGCGGATTAAAACTATCGCTGAAGCTGGTCCGTCCCGGCTTCTATCCGCGCGGCGGCGGCGAGGTTTTCGCGTCGATTCAGCCGGCCAAGCGTCTGCACGGCATCACCCTCGGCGACCGCGACCCGGTGAAGGCGACCGGCTTTAGCGCCGTGGCCGGCCTGCCTGAAGCCATCGCTCGCCGGCAGGCTCGCCGCGCGGCGTTTCGCCTGGAGCAGCATGGCCTTGAAGTCGAGCTGCGCGAAGAAAGCTGGCAAGGCGGTCCTGGTAGCGTGATCGCCGTAGAACTGAACACGGCGCCGGTGCCGACGCTGTTCATGTCCGTGGGCGAACGCGGTAAGCCGGCCGAGCGCGTCGCTGATGACGTGGCCGATGAAGTCATCGCCTACCTGAAGGCCGGCCCCGCGCTGGTCGATGCCCATAGCGCCGACCAACTCGTACTGCCATTGGCGCTGGCGGAAGGTCCATCCGAGTATCGCGTCAGCCGGGTTACGCGGCACCTGACGACAAACATCGCCGTCATCCGCCAGTTTCTCGAGCGCGAGATCGTCTGCGAAGGCGAAGAGGACGG
>JBBQPD010000079.1:0-12426 GCA_038331535.1 Gemmatales bacterium
GGTGAACTGGTCGAACGGCATGTCGCGGTTGACGGCGTTGATGACCCAATCGCGGTACGGCCAAATGGTGCGCGGCGCGTCGATGCTGTAGCCGTTCGAGTCGGCGTAACGCGCCTGATCGAGCCAGTGCCGGCCCCAGCGCTCGCCGTAGTGCGGCGACGAGAGCAACCGGTCCACAAGCTTCTCATAGGCGTCGGGCCGAGCGTCGTTGACGAACTCGTCCACTTCCTTCGGTGAAGGCGGCAGCCCGAGAATGTCGAGCGACAACCGGCGAATCAGCGTGATCCGATCCGCCTCCGGCGACGGGGCGATGCCCCCTTTCTCCAGGCGTGCGAGGATGAAGCGGTCGAGGTCGTTACGAATCCACGCCGTGTTTTTCACCACGGGAGTGGAAAAACGCTTGATGGGCTGAAACGCCCAATGCGTACTGCGCGGGGACGGTTCGGCGGCGCTCGCCAGTCCCGGCAATAGTACGATGAAACAGGTCAGAAGGATCGCTCGCATGTGTGCGCTCGGGAAGTTGGGCGCGGCGGGAAGGCAGGTTGGCAGGGGCGGTCGCACATCCTCTACGATACTCGAAGATGGCGTGGCCGCAAGCAAAAAACTAGCCCCGAGCGGAAGCGACGAGCGGCCAGGATGCTTTGGTTCATCAGTCACAACCGAGCATCGGCTATACTAAGAGAGGAGCAGTAGAAAGGAGGGGAGAAGATGACGTCGATCGAAGCGGTCTATGCTGACGGCGTGTTCCGCCCGGTGAAATTCGTAAACCTACCCGAGAACCAGCGCGTCTGCCTGACCATCCAGCCCATCGCCGCGGACCAAGCACAAACCTGGTTGCAGCGGGTTCAGCAACGGCGGCAACGACTGCTGCAGGAGCAAAGCCTTTTCCCCGATAGTACCCCGGACATCGCGGAAGACCGGCGCCGATGAACGACATCGTGGTCGACAGCAGCGTGGTTGTCAAATGGTTTCTGCCGGAAGCGGATTCCGCGCACGCCGAGCGCATTCTCACCGAAGTTCCGTCCCGGGGTGGACGACTCATCGTCCTCGATCTCGCCATCGTCGAAGTGACGAACGCGATCTGGAAGCGTTGCCATCGTGGTCTCCTGTCAGCGGCAGACGCACGCGACCTTCTTCGCGACCTCCAAGCCGCCCCTCTTTACACGGAACCAGCCGCTCGCCTGCTTGCACTTGGCCTCGAGATCGGCATCCGTCACGATCGAGCGATCTACGACGCGTTGTTTGTGGCTCTCGCCGAAGACCTCGGGGTGCCCGGCGTTACCGCCGATGAACCACTGCACAGCACGGTCCATGCCGCATTTCCGAGGATCATCCTGCTTCGTGACTGGTGACTCTCTAGCGGGGCGACGACGCTGGAGAAGATCGACGACAAACCGGCAGCGGAGTTCTGGAGGGAAGTGGACGCGAAGAAGCCGTCATGTCTGTACCAGACTGTAAGGTCATGAGTACAATAGTGCGATACTTCATTCTCATTGCGAGAATCCCATGTCCGGAAACAGCGTTGTTCGCAGCAGTCGTGAAGCCTGTCTGCCCGCTCCAGAAGCTCGCTTGCTCCGGCAAATCAACCAGGGGTTTTCCGACGCTTGGTGGGAACGCTACCACGAGTTGATCCAGAGAAGACAGGAAGCAATTCTGACTGCGGAGGAGCACCGTGAATTGATCGGACTGATCGACGACGTCGAGAAACGAGAAGCGAAACGGGTACAAGCACTGGTGAAACTGGCCAAACTCAGAAAACAAACGCTGAACAGTCTGATGAAGGATCTCGGCCTGCCTGGGGAAACCGATGCCTAGCGGAGGTGTGGCAGCCAGGCTTCGGCGACAAGTCGCAAATAGGGCCGTTGGTTGCTGTGAATACTGCCAGAGCCAGGAACGCTTCGCCATGCAGCCGTTTTCCGCCGAGCACATCGAGCCGCGAAGTCGCGGAGGCAAAACGACCCTCGCCAATCTGGCCTGGGCTTGCCAGGGGTGTAACAATCACAAGTACAACAAATCCTCGGCACGAGACCCAGTGACGGGAGAACTTGTTCGCCTGTTTCATCCGCCCCAACACCGCTGGGCGGCCCACTTCGCCTGGAATGAGGACGCCACGCTGATCCTGGGATTATCACCATCCGGACGAGCCACGGTCGAAGCGCTTGTCCTGAATCGGAGTGGCCTCGTCAATTTGCGCCGCATCTTGTTCGCCGTGCAAGAGCATCCTCCCCAAGATTCCTGAGGCCGGAGAGGGCTGCCTGCGCAGCGTTTGCGATTGGAGGCGAGTAAACTCGCCCGGATCATCCCCCTCGCGCCAACGTTTCCTGTCCGTTCGTGTTGAATCAACCAGAGCGCTGTTGTGGCGTCCCGGTGTGGAGGGCGGTACAATTACCCATGTTGCCCGTCGTCGCTAACCCGGCGCCGATCAAGCACTCGCAGGCGACCCGGGTGCCAGGGGTGGTGCGCGTGGCGTCATCGAAACTTTCACCGGACTTACTCCACGAGGAGGCACGGATCATCGTCCGCGCCCGCGATGGCGACCGTGCCGCCTTCGCCGAACTTGTCGAGCGCTACTGGCAACGGCTGTTCCGCTGGTTGTTTCACCTGACTCGCGACCGTCACGCCGCCGAAGACCTCTGCCAGGAAACCTTCCTGAGAGCCTTTGCCCACCTGCACCGCTTTCAGCCTGGGACGAACTTTACCGCCTGGATTTACCGCATCGGCCACAATGCCTTCGCCAACCAGTGCCGGGCCGCTCGCAAGCGCGAACCGCTGCCGGACGATTTGTACGATCGCGGTCAGGGACCGGTTGAAGAGGCCGTCGGCAGAGAGGCCGCCGAGGATGTGGCCCGCGCGCTGGAACAGCTGCCGACCGATTATCGTGCCGCTTTGCTGCTGCGCATTGAAGAGGATCTTTCTTTTCGGCAAATCGCCGAGGTTCTTAACCTGACCGAAGAGACGGCCCGCTGGCGCGTCTTTAAGGCGCGTCAGAAGTTGCTGGGGTTGCTCAGCCCCGAACCGCACCCTGCTGATGGAGCGGACGACGCTTCGCCGGAACGAGAGAGAGGGAAGCCATGACCTGCGAGACGACCCGTCAGCGCCTGCTCCGCGCCGAGCGGCCCGACCGGCCGCCCGCCGACGTGCAGCCGCACCTGGCCGCGTGCGGCGCCTGCCGCTCCTGGCAACGACGGTTGACCCTCATTGAGGGCCAGGTCGCCGACGTGCCGGTGCCCGCCTCCGCGCCTCCTCCCGAACTGCTGCGGCAACTCCTCAACGGTCAGCCGCCGCTGCCGGGAGGGAGTGCGCCAAGCGGTAACTCTCCTCCCTGGTGGGTGTCCGCTACTGCCTCGGGGCAGAACAACGGGAACCCTCCCTGGTGGGTTGCTCCGGCTGAAGCCGACCGGCAACGTCCGAACCAGACGTTCCACCGGCGCCGTCCGGACTCCTCCGGCTCGCCGCCCAACGATCGCGCGCGCCGCAAGGTCGCCGTCGCCTTCGCCATGACGTTAGGGCTGGCCGTGTTCTCGCTCTGTTGGGGACTGTGGTCGCACACGCCTCCCGAATCAGCGCGCCGTCAATCCTTGTACGCTGCTCGGCAGGAACGCTTCGATCAACGTTTCGCCTCCGCGCGCACTCCGAAAGAGCGGATGGGCCTGCTCGCCGACTTCGCCGGCGAATTGGAGCGCGAGGCGCTGACGTCAGCCCGCACGGGCGAGCCGGACAAGCTGCGTGAATTGGCGACCCTTTACGTTCAGGTCGTGAGTGTCCGTCTGTTGAACGCCGCGAACACGCTGCCGCGAGAGGAGCGGGAAGCGGTTGTGCGCGACGTCGCCGAGCGACTCCGGCACACCGAGAGCGAAATGCAGCATTTCCTGATGGAGAACAAGTCCCACGCCGGTTCGGAATCGTTGCGCGACATGGCTGTCGCCGCCCGCGACGTGCAGGACCGCCTTTGGGCGATGCTGCGCACGGCGTGACCCGACTTGGCTGCTTGCGGTTTCGCGCGGATGACTCCCGCTAAGACGTGGTTTCAAAACGTAGGACAAGCTTTAGCTTGTCCGCAGTGGGACAAGCTAAAGCTTGTCCTACCAGGGTTTTGAAACCACGTCTAAGCCGCAAGCGGCGAACGCCCTTTTCCACGCGATATTTCCCTTCAACGACGTCCTTTCTCAAGTGAGTGCTCGCGCGGTCCGTATTGACCGAACTCCGGCCCCTTTCTTAGACTGACAACATGGCGAACTCTGTTCGCGTGCGGCACACGCGCGCCGGAAGGCTGCCGGAGTGGGTAGGACGAGGGATCTGATGGCTACTGACCCGAACATGGATCCGAGTTTCCTGGAAAAGCTGGGCGACAAGCTGACGGCCGTCTCCGATGGCGTCGCGCGCTGGCTCACCAGGCTCTTCGGTTCCAGCAACGAACGCTATATCCGCGATCTTGGCTATACCCCCTCGTACAAGCCCGGCATCCCGCCCACGATCAAGCCCGGTTCGCTCCTCCACCAGGTCAACAGCCTGGAAGAGAAAATGCGCGCGCTGACGGACGAGCAGTTGCGCGAATGGACGCCGGCCTTCCGCCAGCGCCTGGCCGAAGGCGCCAGGCTCGACGATCTGCTGCCCGAGGCGTTCGCCGCTTGCCGCGAGGCCGGCCGCCGGACGAAGAACATGCGGCATTTCGATTCGCAGATTCTCGGCGGCATCGTGCTACACCGCGGCAACATCGCCGAAATGGTCACCGGCGAAGGCAAGACGCTCGTCGCCACGCTGCCGGCGTTTCTGAACGCGCTCACCGGCAAGGGCGTCCACGTCATCACCGTGAACGACTACCTCGCCCGCCGCGATTGCGAATGGATGACGCCGATTTACAAGGCGCTCGGCGTCAGCGCCGGCTTCATCCAGAGCGACATGGACGCGCCCGCCCGCCGCCGCGCCTATGATTGCGACATCACCTACGGCACCAACAGCGAGTTCGGCTTCGATCACCTGCGCGACAACATGAAGCCGGCCCGCTGGGGCGACCCCGATTTCGATCCGTGGTATCACCAGTGCCAGCGCGCCCTGAACTTCGCGATCATCGACGAGGTGGATAACATCCTCATCGACGAGGCGCGCACGCCGCTCATCATCTCCGGCCAGGCGTTCACCGACGTGAAGCGCTATGGCCAGGCCAATGACATTTCCGTCAAGTTGACCGAGCTGCAAAAGAGCCAACCGGGGCGCTACTTCGAGGTCAAGGAGAAAGAACACACCTGCCATCTCACCGACGAGGGTATCCGCAAGGCCGAAGAACTGGCCGGCGTCGAGAGTTTCTACACCGCCGGCAACATGGAATGGCCGCACCTCATCGATAACTCCCTGCGCGCCCATCACCTGTACAAGAAGGACAAGCAGTATGCGGTGACGATGGATGACGAGACGAACGAAAAAGTCGTCATCATCATCGACGAGTTCACCGGCCGTCTGATGCACGGCCGGCAGTGGTCCGACGGGCTGCATCAGGCCGTCGAGGCCAAGCACGCGCGTGACGGCGTGCGCATCAAGGAAGAGACGCAAACCCTCGCCACGATCACGCTGCAAAACTTCTTCCGCATGTACAAGAAGCTGGCCGGCATGACCGGCACCGCCATGACGGAGGCCAACGAATTCTGGAAGATCTACAAGCTCGACGTTATCGCCATCCCGACGAACAAGCCGCTCATCCGCAAGAACAGCCCCGACCTGATCTACCGCACCGCCAAGGAAAAATGGAAAGCGTGCGTGGATGAGATCGCCGAGGTCCACGAGTCGGGCCGGCCGATCCTCATCGGCACGACCGACGTGGACAAGTCGATCAAGGTGAGCGAGATGCTCAAGCGCCGCGGCATCAAGCACGAGCTGCTCAACGCCCTGCCCGAACACGCGGCGCGCGAGGCCGAGATTGTCGCCCAGGCCGGCCGTATCGGCTCGGTGACGATCGCCACCAACATGGCCGGCCGCGGCACCGACATCATCCTCGGCGGCAATCCCGAAACGATGGCCTGGGCACGCCTCAAGGACAAGTACGCGACGCGGCTGGACGTGCCCGAAGACCTGTGGAAGCAGACCGTCGATGAGATCGAGCAGCGCGAGAAGATGAAGGAGCAGGGCCGGCAGGTTGCCGACATGGGCGGCCTGCACATCGTCGGCACCGAGCGGCACGAGTCGCGGCGCATCGACAACCAGCTGCGCGGCCGCGCCGGTCGTCAGGGCGACCCCGGCTCCGGCCGCTTTTACCTGTCGCTCGAATACGACCTGATGCGCATCTTCGCCGGCGAGTGGGTGTCGAACCTGCTGGCCCGCCTCGGCATGGAAGAAGGCCAGGCGATCGAAAGCCGTATGGTGTCGCGCCGCATTGAGGGCGCCCAGAAGAAGATTGAGGAGCGCAACTTCGAGAGTCGCAAGAGCCTGCTTGAGTTCGACGAGGTAATGGACAAGCAGCGCAAGGACGTGTACGGCAAACGGCAAGAAATCCTCGACGGCGCGAACCCGAAGATTCGCATCATCTCGATGATTCGCCAGGAAGTCGATGCGGCGCTGAAGCGGTTCCTCGACTCGTACTACGGCGCGGCGACGTTCGCCGAGTTCGCCTCAAACCGCCTGGGCATCGAGTTTTCCGCCTCGGAGTTCGGCCGCGCCGAGTTTACCGAAGCGGAGAACACCGCCAAGGACAAAGCCACGCGCGATGTGGAAACAAAGGTGCAGGAAATCCTGGAGGAAAACCTCGGCTCCGAGGACTCGAAGGAGTGGAACTGGCAGAACCTCGCGTTCCAGATCAACGCCCGCTGGGGGTTGAAATACAGCGACCGCGAGCTACGGCAAATCGGTAAGGATAACCTCAGTGAGAAGCTGCAAGAGGCCGGCGAGAAGGCCGTCGGCGAGGTCGATCTCAGCGAAGGCAAGCCCTACCTGGAAAAGGACTGGGGCTTGCGCTCCCTGTGCGACTGGATGCGGCTCAAGTTCCAGGTCGCGCTGACCCTGGAAGAAGTGGCCGACAAGAACGAGGCGACGCTGCGACCGCTGCTGCTGGAGAAAATCCGCCAGCTGTACCGGCAGAAGGACGTCGAGTTTCCGGTGACGGCGGCAATGGCCCGCTTCATGGCCGAGCGCCAGCAGACGACGCCCGGCGGCCAGCGCTACAACCGCGAGGGGCTGTTCCAGTGGGCGCAGATGCGCTTCCCCGCGGTGAAGACTACCATCACCGAGGAAGACTTCCGCACGCAGCCGCGCTCGAAGATTCAGGAGATCTTGCGCGGCATCAGCGCCGCCGCCTACCCGGCCAAGGACCAGACGGCCATCGACGCCAAGATCGACGAGGAGTTCGAGAACACCAAGATGTCGGAGGCCGAAGACGCGAAGTCGCTCGCCGACTGGGCGAAAGCGGAACTAGGGCTGGACGTGCCCGCGACGGCGCTGACGGGAGTGTCGAAGGACAAGGCCCGCAACGTCCTGTGGAACGCCTACGACCGCGCCTACCGGCCGGAAATGCACTCGATGGAGCGCAGCCTGGTCATCGCGCAGCTCGACTCGTCGTGGAAGAACCATCTCTTGCAGATGGACCATTTACGGTCGGCGATGAACCTGGTGTGGGTCGGCCAGATCGACCCCAAGACGGAGTACAAGCGCCAGGGCATGAAAGAATTCGGCACGATGTGGGAAGGCATCGCGGCGCGGGTGGCGGAAAACGTCTTCCGCATGGAAGAGACGGAAGGCTTGCAGGATTCGATCTGGGTCATCAACTCGGCGACGCAGGAGCGGGCACAGAGCGTGACAGCGCAGGCCGCGGCGGCGCAATCGGGAACGGCGACGAACGGCCAGTCCGACAAGAAAATCGAGCCGATCCGCAACCGCGGCGACAAGGTCGGCCGCAACGACCCGTGTCCGTGCGGCAGCGGCAAGAAGTACAAGAACTGCCACATGCGCTCGGCGGCGGTGTGATGCGATTCTTGTTCGCCGCTTGCGGCTTAGCGGCCTCTCCCGCTAAGCCGCAAGCGGCGGAATCCTGAACGATGCACTCCGGGAAAGGATTCCCCCATGCTGCCCTGGCTGCTCAACGCGCTCTACCTCTTCGCGCTGATAATCCTTTCCCCTTGGCTGATCTATCGTTCCATCCGTACCGGGCGTTATCGCCGTGGATTGTGGGCGAAGTTCCTCGGCGTGGCGGCCGCTAAGCCGCAAGCGGCGAAAAAACGCGTTTGGTTCCACGGCGTCAGCGTCGGCGAAATCCACCTGCTGCGCCAGGTCATCGGCGCGTTTCGCAAGCGATTCCCCGAGCACGAATGCGTCGTCTCGTCCACAACCGATACCGGCCTCGACGAGGCGAAACGCTGTTTCCCCGACTTGACGGTGATTCCCTTTCCCCTCGACTTCTCCTGGGCCGTGCGACGGACGCTGCGAAACGTCGATCCGGAATTGATCGTCCTCGCCGAGGGTGAGATGTGGCCGAACTTCCTGCTCGCGGCCAAGCGCCGCGGCGTGTCGGTCGCTGTCGTCAATGGCCGCATGAGTCCGCGCAGCTTTGGACGCTATCGCAAGCTCGGCTTCCTGACCCGCTGGCTGCTGAACCACTTCGACCTGATCGCGACGCAGAACGAAGAGTACGCGGCGAATTACCGCTCTCTCGGTGCCGATCCTGAGCGCGTCCGTGTCACCGGTTCCGTCAAGTTCGACGGCTCGAAAGGCGACCGCCACAATCCGCAGACGACGGCTCTACGCCGACTGTTCGACCTGAATGAGCAAGACCTCGTTTGGGTCGCGGGCAGCACGCAGGCGCCGGAAGAGGAGATCGTGCTGAACGTCTATCACCGACTGCGCCCCGACTTTCCCCAGTTGCGCCTGTTCCTCGTGCCGCGCCAGAAGGACCGTTTCGGCGAAGTCGGCCACCTACTGGAAGCGAGCCGCGAACCGTTTGTGCGGCGTTCAACACTCGATCCGCATGTCGCACGCCGCACGCCGCACGTCGCACTCGTTCTTGTCGACACCATCGGTGAACTCGGCGCCTTGTGGGGGTTGGCCGACATTGCTTTCGTCGGCGGCAGTCTCGACGGGCGGCGCGGGGGACAGAACATGATCGAGCCGGCGGCTTATGGCGCCGCGGTGCTGTTCGGCCCGCACGTCTGGAACTTCCGCGAGCCTGCGGCACGATTGCTCGCGTGCGGCGGCGCCGTCAAGGTGATAGACGAGGCCGAGTTGGAGAGCGCCATCCGCCGTATCCTCACCGACCCGGCTCGGCGGGCTTCGATGGGTGCCGCGGCCCGCGCCTACGTCGTCGAGCAACAGGGGGCCACCGAGCGCACAGTCGCTCTCCTGGGGATATTGCTGGAGCAGAATCGACGGCCTCAAAATCGACATGCCGCCTGAACGATTTGTCCAGGAAATTCGCTGGCGACTTGACAACCCTGCCTATCGTCACGCACAATCGTTTGAGACCTTACAAAAATCAGGGCCGGCATAAACTCCCGAGTTGAACAAATGGCCAGTGAATCCTCTCAGCGACCGACCCGCGAATTGCCTTTGCTCATCCTGGCCCTGGCCCTTGTTTGCGCTATCACCATTCCTCTGTGGCAGTGGTCGTCCGATTCGGACAGCGCCGGCTCGAAATGGACGGCGCAGCGCTTCGGCAAACTCCTGCTCGGACCGGAACAAATCGCTTGCTACTGCGCCCTCACCTGGGCGGCCTTTATCCTCCTCGGCCGTTACCGCGAAGTGCGCCGCCAGCGCCGGGCATTCGGCCTCGATCTTTTGCCTACCGAGGTCGGCGTCTGTATCCTTCCGGAAGACGCTAGATTGTTGCAGCGCAAGATCGAGCAGAAAACGGGCGGGCAACCGTTCATTCTGTCGCACATGATTCGACTGTCGCTCGGCAAGTACGCGGTGAGTCGTTCCGGCCGCGACGTGAGCGAGACGGTGCGGACCCAAGCGGAGGTCGATCTCGGCCGGCTGGTGTCGAGCATGGCGACGGTGCATTATCTCGCCTGGGCCATCCCCGCCATCGGCTTCCTCGGCACGGTGCGCGGCCTGGCCGGCAGTCTGGCGAGCGGGGGAGCCGACCTGCGTGAAGAGGTGAAACGCCACCTCAATGTCGCGTTCGACTGCACCCTGGTGGCCCTCGCGCTCAGCCTTGTCGTGATGTTTTTGTTGCATTCGGTCCAGCGCGAAGAAGAAGCGGTCGTCATCGATTGTCAGCAATACTGTCTGGACCATCTCGTCAGCCGGCTTTATGATTTGGAACCGGAACACGAGTCGGTCGGATAGACGATTTGCCGCTGGCGGCTTGGCGGTTGGCGTCCCGCCCAGCCGCCAGCGGCGACGCGCAGCGAGGTAGACACCCATGAGCCTGATTGGATTCGACCTCAACGCGACCCGCATCCGCGCGGCCCACGGTCCCGCTCAGAATCTCCCCGCTCCGCTACTCCTCGACCACGAGCGCCGCGACCTGCCGCTGGCCCTGAACCTCGGAGGTCGTGTTCCGGAAGTCGGCCGGGTCGGGAGCACTCTCTGCCGGCGCGCGCCGCACCTGGCGTGTTTCGATTATCTCTCCCATATCAATCAGCCGCGCACCTGGTCAGCCGGTAAGCACCAGCTCGACGCGGGGCAAGCGCTCGGCCACGTCTTCGCTGAAATCTACACCAAGTGCGCCCGCGCCAAGGGCGTGGCGCTCGCCTTACCGGCGTACCTCTCGGAAGTGCAGGCGCTGCGCGTTGGCAGGATCGCGGAGCTGGCTGGACTGCGCGTCCATGCCGTCGTTCCTGTCCCGATTGCTGCGGCCCTCGCCGCGCAGCCGTTACTGCCCTGGACCGGCCTTGCTCTCGTGGTGGACGTTGACGGCGCCGCACTCACCTGGTCTTCCGTCGTCGTGGATGCGCAAACAGCCCGCCTCGTCGAGTGTCAAACGGCGCCGCGTCTGGCCCTCGGCACCTGGCTGAATCGACTGCTGGAAAACGTCGCCGACCGCTGCGTGCGCTTGACGCGCCGCGATCCGCGCCAGTCGGCCGACGCGGAACAGGCTCTCTACGACCAACTCGCCGCCCTGTTCGAAAAAGAGACCGAAGGCGATCGCATCGACCTGCATTTGAATGCCGACAACTGGTCTCAACACTTGATGCTGCATCCCGCCGACCTCGTTGCCTGCTGCACCCCGCTCGTCCAGCAGACGCTCACGCTGATGCGCGGCTTCCTACAAAAATCGGCAGGACACGGTCCGGCGGCGGCGGTGCTGGTGACGCCTACAGCCGCCAGGCTGCCCGGCCTCGTGCCGGCACTACAGGAAGCCCTCAGCGAAGCGACCGCGAAAAAGCCGCGCAAGTCGTCGGAAGGCGACGACGATTTCAGCGACTGCCTGCTCCTGGAAGATGAAGTATCGACGGCCCAGGTCCACGTCCTCGACGACGATGCCGTGGCTCGTGCCGCCCACTTCCTCGCGGGCCGGGTGTCGCGCGGCGACCTTCCGCGCGGTTACCATGAATCCGCGCCGCTGCCACAGGGTACCGCCGCCGATCCCGGTCCGGCGCGCTTGCAGTTTCGCGGGCGGGAGCTGACGCTGCCCGAAGGCGTGTTCACCATCGGCCGGGCGGCTGAGTGCGACCTCGTCTTCGAGACGGAACTGTTTCCCACGGTCTCGGCGAAGCACTGCGAGATCGTCCTCGACCGCCGGGCCTACACCTTGCGCGACCGCAGCCGGCACGGCACGCTCGTCAACGACCGGCCGGTGGCGCAACAGGTCGCCCTCCACTCCGGAGACTGGATTCGCCTCGGACCGAGCGGACCGGTCCTGCGCTTTATCGGTCAACCGCATCAACGCGCGCGGAACGTGACGAAGATGTAAATCCGTGCGACGTGCGACGTGAAAATCAAGAGAGGTATTCACTCCCCACGCCGCACGCCGCACGCCGCACGATTGAGAGAGTCCCACCATGCGAGCACGTCATCGAATCCCGTCGGTCTTCAATCTGTACATGGTGGACGTGTTGTGCTGCGCGCTGGGGTGCGTCATCCTGGTTTGGCAATTGGACCTCGACAAGGTCGAGGACAACGAGAAGGCGACTGCCCAGGCCAAGGAAGACGCCGACAAGTTATTCGCGGCCACGAAACAAGACCGGGACGCGGCTTATGTGGAGATCGAAGGACGCAAAGCGGCGCTGGCACGCCTGGAGACCGAAGCCGCGAACCTGAAATCGGGCCTCAATGAGCGCGGAAGCAAGATCAGCGCACTGGAGAAGCAGCTGCGCGAGAGCCAGGCGCGCGCAGCTGCGCTCACCGAGGCGGTTGCTGCGAGCGAGGCCCAATTGAAGGACGCTCGCGCCGCCGCCGACAAACGGGCCGCGGAAATGGAAGCGGCGCGCGTCCTCCTCGACAAGAAGGCGACCGACCTCGGCGGAAGATTGAGCGAAGCCGACAAGCGCTTGATTGAACTCGCCG
>JBBQPD010000080.1:0-12409 GCA_038331535.1 Gemmatales bacterium
GCCCTCGGCGTCTTGAAGCGAAATCCCGCCAAAAAGAGCATCCGAGCCAAACGCAAGCTGGCCGCGCAGGACTCGGCGTTTCTCACGGAAATCCTCACTGGCCCCGCGAAGACAGAGAAGATTTGATGCGGTCACCGTGCCTCGCTGCTCCCCTTGATCTCACAGACAATCGCACTGTTCACAACTTCCTTCGCCGTACCTGCAGCGCCTGTTCGCCTAGGCGCTGAAGAGCCTGCTGCGTCGCCGGGTAAGTCAGGTCGGAGAACTGATGCGCCAGGACGCTGGCCCCGACCGACGTGCTCGGATCGGCCAAGCCCATCCCTTGCAAGGCTTCGGCATCTTCAGGCGCGACAGGTGGTGCAATTCCTTCCGATGGTCCGCCGTTAGCCGCCGGCTGCTTCTGTTGTTCCAGGAGGCCGGCGTCGAGAGCGCCACTCCCGGCAGCACCGACGGCTGACAGGCGGCTCTTGTGGGCCGTTGCGCTGACCGCTCCGGAGATGCCGGTCGGGACAGCGTCCTGGACATGCAGGCGCTCCGTCGAAAGCCGGGGTCGCGTTGTTCCATCAAACCGGATACCGAAGTGTTGGCAACCTGAGCGTTCTCGACGCCGCGCGGTCCCCCAGACCTTCTGGGCGCCGTGCCAGAACTTCTTGGCCTGGTCGACCACCGGGTCCGCGGTCTGGTTCAGAGCCGTCTGGCGGATCGTCGGATCAGAGCTGAAGAAGTCCGGTAGCCTGGTGATACCTCGGCCCAGGGTACGAGTGGCAGGTCCTGCCCAGGTGTCCCCATGTCGTTGAAGGCGCCCTGCAACCCCTTCTCGGCGTCCGGGGTATGCCCCAGACGGACCGGCTGCTCGTTACCGGCCTCGTCCTTGACCGTCGGCGCCAGCCTGGGGACGTTGCCGCCCGTCCAGCGGTTCCAGTTGCCACGTACGCCGGTCAAAGCAGCTATACCCGTACCGACGGCTGCCGCTCCGGTCAGGTTCTTGGCCTGGGCTCCCAGGCGGCTCAGGGAGGTGTTCAGCAGGTTCTTGGCCCAGTCGCCCCGCACAAAGTGGCCCGCGGCGTCAAAAACCCGCACCCGGCAGCGTACCGGTAGGGGGCCGTTGCGACCTGGGTCACAGGACTCAGCGCTTGACCGACCCCCGAGGTCGCCTTACCCAGCAGCCGCGGGATGGTGCCGACCCAGCCAGCCCCGCCCTGTCCTTGTAACCAGTTGCAGGCTGCCTGCAGGCTCTTGCCACCCAGGCGGGCCGCCTGGTTGACGCCCAGGGTCGGCACCGCCTCTACCGTGCTGGCTAGCCCCTCCCGGGCCTTCTGCCATCCAGAAGGCTTTACAGTAGGCGGTGCCACCCCCGCCATGGCAGCCGTCGGCACGTTCGGAGAGGCTGGGGAGTGTAGCGGGATGGCTGCCGGCGGCAGCTCCGGCACGTGCGGAGCGGTAGCAGGTGTGCTGGCACGCCAGCCGGGTGGAGTTGGGCCCTCCAGGGGTGGGAGAGGTTGCCTCGGTTCTTGCCCCCACGGGAGCGGTGTCTGCCGCGGAGCCGCAGGGGTTGGCAGCGGTGGCGGTTCGCTCCAGGGCTTGAAAGGTCGAGCTAACACCTCCGGAGGGGTGGGAACAGCCGGCGCAGGGTGCGGAGCCGTCGGCAGCTCGAAGGGCGACGAGGTGGGCAAAGCCGGGCGTGGTGCCGTCGGAAGGTGCGGCGTCGGCGCTGGAACGTGAGGCACCGAGGTAGGCAGGTGGACTGACGGTACCGCGGGGTGGATCTCGCTGGCCAGAACCTTCGCCTCCGGGGCTACCTCCCTCCCCGGCTTTGCACAGAAACCTCGATCGGGAAGCCCGTTCCGCGGCTCCGTTCTGGCCGGCGTCTCGGCCTCGAATCGTTCGTTCCGCCTGGAAAAAATGTCACAGGAACGAACTTCTTCGCCCTAAGTGCTTATGAATGTAAGCCGTTAGGAAAGATTGTTCCTGCTACCCCTCCCACTCCTCCGCAGCGCCGACGGGAACGAACCCGTCCGCGCTGAGCAACGAACTGCCAAAGCCACCACCTGTTCCTCGGGGTTTCTGTGCAAAGCCGTCCAGTACCTGCATTGCCCTGACGACATCCATCTTCCGGGCTGGGAGCGGTTCCGCTCCGTGTCCCTGCTGCCGCCCGCCTGAAACCGGCTTTTCCGTCTGCGCTGTCGGAGCAAATAGTTTTGACGGGGGCTGGGTGGATGTCGTGCTGCCTACCACGGACGCGGCAGGTGGTCGCGGCTGGGTCAGCGGCTTCACGAACTGCGTGGCGGCCGGCATTTCCACCGGCTTCAGGGACGGTGCCTGCCCCTCGCTCCGACGCAGAGACGGAGCCGGCTTATCCGAAAGCAGCGGAGTCTGGCCGTTTACCTCGGTGGCGGGTAGGAACTCTTTCTTGGTGCTGAGTTGCATCCGCGCCGTCAGGTCGGCAGCCTGCAAGCGCTCGCGCACGACCCTGTGGACGAACTCGTACACGGCGTCCTTGTCGCGGAAGCGGACTTCGGCCTTGGTCGGGTGGACGTTGATGTCCACCTCCTCCGGCGGCACCTCCAGCATCAGGAAGGCCACCGGGTAGCGGCCCTTCATGAGTAACCCGCGATAGGCGTCTTGCACCGCCTGCGAGAGTCCCCGGTCGCGGACCCAGCGGCCGTTCAGGAACAGGTACAGCAATTGACTGTTGCTGCGCTCGCACGACGGGTCACCGACGTAGCCGCCCAGGGTGAAGAGGCCCTCCTCCGCCTCCAGCATGTACAGGGAGTTGCAGACCTCGGCACCAAAGAACAGGCCGATGCGATCCAGCAGGCCCATCGTGCCGGGCGCTTCGTAGACGGACCGACCGTTGTGGCGCAGGGTCCAGTGGATACCGAGTTGTGACAGGGCCAGGCGGATGACTACCTCGGCGACGTGCCCCATCTCCGTGCCCGCCCCCTTGAGGAACTTTCGCCGGGCCGGGACGTTGTAGAACAGGTGCCGGACCTCGACGCGCGTGCCCTGGGAGCCGTTCCAGGGCGTGACCGGCCCCAGCTCGCCTCCCCGGCAAGAGATCGCGGCACCGCACTCCTGCCCTGCAGGACGCGACTGGAGGGTGACCTGGGCGATGCTGCCGACGGAAGCTAAGGCCTCGCCCCAAAAGCCGAGGGTTCCGATGCGGAACAGGTCCTCGGCCGCGGCGAGCTTGCTGGTGGCGTGACTGGCGAAGGCCAGGGGAAAGTCTTCGGCCGGGATGCCGCAGCCGTCGTCCGCGACGCGGATGAGGTCGATGCCGCCCTGCGCCACCTCGACGTCAATGCGCCGGCTGCCCGCGTCGACGGCGTTCTCGAGCAGTTCCTTGACCACGCCGGCGGGCCGGTCCACGACCTCGCCCGCGGCGATCTGGTTGATGAGCGTGGGCGACAGCTTATGAATGCGGGGCATGGAAGGTCCGGTTTGAAGAGGTGGCCGTCTGGGAGGGCTCCCCGGTTTTTCTTTCGAGAAGACCACAGAACAAAGTGGAGGCGGAATACCAGGCATTGACCTGAACGTTCTAGCCGTCCATTCCTTGAGCGACGTGAGGTGTTTTTCGCAATTGTCAGCGTGCGCCTCGTCGCTTTTGTATGTGATGCCAGACTCGCCGTTCCTCAAGAACATGTTAAACTATCCCCGGTCCGCAGATCCCCGACACTCTAGTCGCGGGAAACACGGCGCTCATCCGGACGGTCACGAACGACCAGGCAGGGAAGTCGAAAGTTCGACCGCGGCTGAAGCGGCGCTGGTCTGATCGCAGCAAGTGCGAGCTGGCGGACCGATTCTTCGGGGGGCCGACAACGACCGCGCGGTGTCACGGGACAGTATGCGGTGCCTTTCGGCAGAACGATCACCGGCCAGCGATGTACGCCCGGTGGCCCGCGACCCCATCAGCTACCTCCGTGGCCCCCAAACAGTGGCGGCCCTGACGGCTGCACTCGGGCGTTAGAGGAACCCAACGGGCTGGCACCGCTAGAATTCGCAGGTAGAGGGAAGGTATTTCAGAACTGAGCCGGCTTCCCGCGTGCGAATAAATCACCGAAGAGGACCGCCCAGTCATGGCACGAAAGCATGTAGTCTTCCTCGCGTTCGCGGACGCCGGCGGCGACCTTCCCGAACTGCGCGAAGAGAGCCGACGGCTCCAGGAACTCTTCGAGGACGTTCAGCGCGACGGCCGCTGCACGCCCGTCTTTCGGCCCAACGCCACACTGGATCAGGTCTACGCCGTGTTGCAAGAACACCGTGACCGCATCGCCGTCTTCCACTACGGCGGTCACGCCGATTCGGGCCGGCTCTTCCTTGAAGCGGCGTTGGGCGAGGGACCCGCGCACGCGGAGGGGCTGGCGATGTTACTGGGTCAACAGCGCGGACTGAAATTGGTTTTCCTCAACGATTGCTCGACCCGCCCTCAGGTCCGGTGTCTGCTCGACGCTGGCGTCCCGGCAGTGATCGCCACGGCGCGGGCGATAGATGACCGCGTGGCCCGCGACTTTGCCGTCGCGTTCTACCGGGCGCTGAGCAGCGGCGGCGAAGGCTTGGAAGGCGGGCAGAGCGTGGCGGCGGCCTTCACGGCAGCCCAAGGATTGATCAAAACTGGCCGAGGAGCAGCGACGCGCCACCTCATCTCCGCGTCGCCCGCGCACGACGAAGTCACCGACGCGCTCGGGCTGCCCTGGGATCTCCAGATCCGCAGGGGGACCGGAGGCGGTCGCGCGGTGGAATCTGTTCGGTGACGATCCTCTATTCGGCCTCCCCAGCCTGCCCACCGATATCGGGCTGCCGGAGGAGCCGTTCCGCAAGCTCGAGTGGTTCGGCCGTGAGCACGCGTGGATCTTCTTCGGGCGCGGCCGGGCTGTCCGCGAGCTGTACGACCTCGTTACGCGCCCCGCGCTTCCCGGAGAATCCTCGGTCCTGCTTTACTACGGGCAGACCGGGGTGGGGAAGACGTCCGTACTCGCCGCGGGGCTGCTGCCCCGGCTGGAGTCTCAGTTCGCGCTCCGTTACCTGCGGCGCGACCTCAGACAAGGTCTACTGGGCACGGTGCGGGAAGGATTGGCGCCCGGCGCGGAGCAGGATCTGGCCGCGACCTGGCTAGCGCTGGAGCAGTCCACCGGGCGGCCTCTGATCGTTGTGCTCGACCAGGCAGAAGAGGCCTACACCAGCCTGTTCGCCGCCGCCGGCAGTACGCCCGAGACCGAGGTCCGCGCCTTGATGGAGGTCGCGCGGACGCTGTTTCATCCGGCTGGGGCGGGCCGGCCGCGGGGTAAGCTACTCCTCGGGTTCCGTAAGGAATGGCTCGACGAGTTCGAGAAGGCGTGCCGAAGCGCGAACCTTGCTTTTGAGTCGGTCCCGCTCGGACCGCTTGACCGTGCCGGAGTGGCCGAAGCGGTCCGCGGCCCGGCGAGCGAACCGGACCTGGCACGGAAACGTGCGAAGTATCGGCTGACGGTCGCGCCAGAGGAGCCTCCCCTTCCCGAGTTCGTCGCCGACGACCTGCTCGATACGCTCGCCGACCCGAAGAAGAATCAGGTCTCACCCGTTGCCCCCCACACTGCAGCTCTTGCTGACCCGCATGTGGGACGAGGCCCGCCAGCGCGACCGCCAAGAGCCAAACTTCAACCGGGCGCTGTACGCCGACCTGAAGGCGAAGGGCTACCAGCTGGGCGAAGTCCTCGACCAGCAGCTCGCCGCGATTCGAGAGGACGACCCCGAGGCGGTGGACCGCGGGATGATGCTCGACCTGCTCCGGTGGTTCACGACCTCTCTGGGAACCGCCTCCGCGCACACGTTGGCAGATCTCCAGAGCCGGTATCCTCGGCAACCCCCGAAGCGGCTTGAGTCCCTGTTACGCCTCTGCCAGAAGCACTATCTCCTGACCGAGACGGGTGGAGTCGGAGGTGAAACTGCCTTCCGCCTGACGCATGACACCCTCGCTCCCCTGATCCGCGACCGCTACCAAGGTTCGATGGCCTCGGTCCCTCACGCCCGCCGCGCCATCGAGAATAAAGCGGCCGAACTGGCCGGCTGGAAGAACGACCGGGCGGGGAAGCGACCTGTTCTGGAGCCAAATGACCAGGGAAGGCTGGAGAACGCGCTCGCGTACTTGCCCGCATGGACCGCGACCGAGACGGAACTCGTGGAGGACAGTCGCGACGCGGAGCGCCGCCGGCTCCGGCACCGCCGGTTCTGGCAGGGCGCGGGGATTGCAGCCGTAGTCCTGATCGCGGCGTCGGCCCTTTTCGCCACCTGGCAATCGTTCCGGCTGGCCGGGGCGAACACGTCGCTCGGCAACACTATCAGTGAGCTAGGCACTACTATCGACCAGCGGGATCGGACGATCGTCGAACGAGACAAAGCGAACGACAACCTGCAGAAGTCCGTGAAACGAGAGGAGGCGGCCAAGAATGAAGCAACGCTGAAAGGCACCATCGCGCAGGCCCGTCTCTGGACGGAACAAGCCAGGGCAGAACTCGCGCACTCACCGCCCCGGGCGTTGTTGCTGAGTGCCGCCGCAGTGGCAGCAACGGCGGTGAACAATTCTCCCGAGCCGTCATGCGAACAGGCCCTCCGCGAGTTGTTGCAACAAGTCGCCGGAGAACCGTTCGGGGGAGCAAAGGGGAAGGGCGGCCAATGTTGTACGACATTACCCCAGACCGTCACCGCGCGCTCACGACCGGCCCAGAGGAGCATACGCTGCTCTGGGACATCCCAGGAGGAGACGCGGAGCCGACGGCGACCCCACTTCGGTGGATGGACGAACCCGACGTGGCCAAGTTCAGTCCGGACGGCAAATGGCTCTTCCTCGCTTCCTCTCCGCTCGGCCGGATGCTCAAGCCCAATGCCCCAGCGGGAGACTATTCCTACTTCGTGGTCGATCTTCGGAAGGAGGGCGGAGCCGACGCTCCCAAGCGGCTGAAAGTCCCGAATCACTCGGAGAGGCTTAAGCAGGTGTACTTTTCGCCGGACGCTGCCTGGCTGTTAGTCGTCCCCGATTACCCGAATGACCAGCCGCCCAGGCTCTACCGGCTGGACGCGGGTCGGGGCACCGTTGAGGCGGTGGACCTTGCGACGAAGGGCGCGAGTGATCGCGCAGCCTGGCGGTTCAGCCCGGATAACCGTTGGCTCGTTTCGTACCTCGGGACCGGGCCCTCTAGGCTCTGGCAGCTAACGGAGAACAAGGCGCGACTCGAGCCTTTGCCGTTACGCTCGACCAGCCCATCGGGAGACCGGTTCGTTCACTTCTCTCCCGACATGAAGTGGCTTGCGACCTACGGTTATTCCGATACGGCCCGACTATAGAACCTGGAAAGCGGCAAACCGACGGAGCGTATGTACGATCTGAAAACCAACGCCGGCAAGTCGGTCGAACACGTTGCGTTCAGCCCTGACGGTCAATGGGTCTTTGCCGACCCTGGCCTGTGGCGCTTGACACCGACTGGCCCCGAGGGCGGGCCAACCCGGTTGCCGATCCCCGGTGATCCGAGTCACTGGTACCAGGTCCAGCTTACCGACGACAGCCGCCGAATCGTCCTTTCCCACACGCACGATTTCAAGGGGACCACGGTCTGGGACCTTGCTCGCCTGGACCCTGCGGCCCCGTCCCTGAAAATCCTGGGGAAGAGGACGGCAAGTAAGGATGGCCGCTGGGTCGTGGTAACGAAAGCCGACGGGCCGGCGCAGGTTTGGGATCTCAGAGACGGCTCCGCGATGGCTGATGGCTTCGTGGAATTGTCGGGACCGCCTGTAAAAACGGCCGTGTTCTTCGGCGACGGATCGACCCTGGCGACCTGTCACACCGATGGGGCTATCCGGGTTCATCGGCTCAAGGGTCTCAAGGACGTAAGCTCGCGCACCTTGAGAGACAAAGGTGATGTCTGTAACCAGCTTCAGTTCAGCATGAAGGGAGATTGGTTGCTCGCTTCGGCGTTTTCGGCAACCGATTCTCAGTCTTCCGCTGCCCCGCTGCTGCTGAAGCTCGACGGCACGACCAAGGTCCGGCTCAACGATAGAGAGGTCGATTTCGGAAAGTCTGGCGGTTCGGGGACCGAATACCACTTTTCGCCGACCGACGCCTGGCTCGTCGCCGGCCAAACGTTGTCGTCGGTTGCCTATGCCTGGGACTTGCGTGACAAGCAGGTCGGCAAGTCGGCCCGCGCGCTGCGCGCGCACGAGAATCACATCAGCTATTTCGAGATCATGGGTCAGGGGGACGTTCTGGTCACGTCGGAACTCCTGGACACTCTGGGGTATGGCCCCTATCGCCAGTACCCACGCCTCTGGCGCCTCAGTAATCCCGCGCGATACGGCGCCACACGGATTGCGCACCCGGACGAGCTTGTGACCTGGTCTCGCTTCAGCCCTGACGGCGATTCGTTGGCGGTGCGCGGTTCCAAGGGGACGGTGATTTTGGTCAAGGGGGGTCGCCCGCGGGCCGAGCATTCGATTGGCCGGGCAGGTTCAAATGTCCACGGCCGGTAAGTTCGTTCGATTCGACCCTACCGGCCGCTGGTTGTTGTTGGAGAGTCGGCCTGGGGAGTTGCAGCTTGCGGACTGTCGGAAAGAACCCCCGGCCGCTCACAAAATCCGCTCGACCCGGAACGACCACGTGCAGCCTGTCTTCAATCGGGCCGGAACCCGCCTGCTCGTTCCATCTGAGAGTGATAAGGATAAACTGGCGGTGTGGGACCTCTCCGGCGACTTGCCGAGGCAGGAACGGATCCTCGACATATCCTGGAGCCGTCGCGGCTACCTGTCTCCTGCAGAACCGTTCTTTGTGGCGTTCACGTCCTCCAACCGGGTCGTTGTCGTCGGCCCATCGGGTGACTCCAACCGTCCCGGAAGTGCCGGCTACGAGGCCTGGCGATCTGACCTGATGGCGGCACCGGAAACGCCAGCGGCGCTGCTGGCAAAATCGAAGGAAACAATCGGACTATCGGAGGCGGGCAACCGGATTGTTGTCGGCGACGCGTTCATTGACAGCGACACCGGCGTGGCCATGACTATCCCCGGCCTGGTCCCGCACCCGAAAACGTATCGCAACGTACACGAGAATACTACGTCTTCCTTCCGGTATACGCTTTCCAGCGACGGGAGATGGGTTGCGGGGAGGCGTTCCATCCGCGAGGGCTATCCCGAATTCAACACCTGGAGCCACGACGGCTGGCGTTGGCTCTTCGACTTGCGCTCGCCAACGCCACGCCAACCTGTGGTCGAGTTTCCCAAGGTCCAGGAGTCGATTTTCGCTGAATTCTCCCCGGACTCCAGGCATTGGGGCGGCGTGTCGGAAGAGGGGGAAGTGACCATTGTCAATCTGGTGGACCCGAACAACCCCCTCACCATCACGAAGGACATCCGCCCCTTTTTCAAGGGTCGCTACGTGGGAATTGGACTGTGACCGACGGCATCGGTTGCGTATGAAGTGTCCTTCAGTCCCGAGGGAGGTTGGCTGGTGACACGCCGTGGCGGCTTGATGTATCTCATCTCACTTCGTCCACCTTACAACGGGAAGCTCCTACGCGGACTTGAAGCCGGTAGGGGATTCGACCGGGTTAGTCCGGCTTTCTCCTGGAATGACCAATTGGCCTATGCGGGCAACCGCTTCTGGCGTACCGGCCTGGAGGCAGAGCTACTCTGGCCGGTAAGCGTCGGCTAATCCATCCTGGCGGTAGCTCCGACTGGGAACTGGTTGGTCACGGCCACGGACGGCGGTATAGACCTTCACGACATGGATGTGTCTCACCTCGTGAGGGAAGCGAGACGCCTAGCCGGAAGAGTGCTGAGCGACGATGAACGCGAGTTGTTCTTGCTCGGACCATAGCGCGCAACCGCAAACGCCACCTACCCGCCAGGAAGCCGTTCAGTAATGCACCGCGTGGCGAGTCATTGCGGGCCATCGTCTCAGGAGCTACTCACCGGCGGCGTCCGCTACCTCGGCACACGCGGGTACTCTGGGGTAGCTCGGATTAGCCGATAGAGCTCTTGCGATAGTCCGCTTTGGGAGCGATGGGCTTCGATCCAGGCAACAAACTGCCAGGTGTTCTGAAACGGTGCTGCCGGGCGCGGTTCGACCTTGGCACTGAGGGGGGCGAGGAGGCACGTCTGATAGAAATCGGCGCAGGCGGGGTGCTGAAACAGCTGAACAAGTCCGTCTCACGACTGAAGGTCGCGCGCAGAGCGCGCGCCAATTCACGGACTTCGGCTTGCGGGCCTGCGAACGCCGACCCGTCCGTCGCTGTCGGCGGCCGGGTGAACGCCTCCTCGGCCTGATCGAGAATGACGAGCAGGGGACGGTCCACCTGGGCCGCTTCACGTCCGAGCCACTGAGCGGCCAGGTCGAAGTCGGCTGTTCCCGGCGCCAGCGCGGCGGCCAGGGAGCCGAGCAGGTCAAGCTCGTGGTCGCGCCGCACGGACAGGACCTGGTAACGGGTCAAGCGGGGCAGGAGACCGGCCTCGAGAACCGAGGACTTGCCGACGCCCGTCTGACCGTGGTAGAGGATGATGGCGGCGCCGGGCGAGGTGACCAGGTCGTACAACTCGCGGATGGCATGGCCGCGGCCGAAGAAAAGACGGGCATGCTCGCTCAGGAACCGATCGAGGTGACGAAACGGAGACGCGGGAAGCGGACGGTACACATCCTTGTCCAGAGGGGGCAGGCCGTCCAGTGGATTGTGCGCGGAGAGCTTCCAGCGCTCGACCAGCCCTGCTCCCGGCCGCCACGGCAAACCCGGCTCGTCCAGCGGATCGACGTGCGCGTTGCCGACGCTGACGTGGCGGAGGTTCGAGCCGTGGTTAGCCGACGCGGCACCGCTTGATTCCTCAAACACCTGGCGAATGATCCGGCCCGAGATCAGTGCCGTGTAAAACCCGACTGCGAACGTCAGCGCCGCGCCGTCGTTGATCGCGCGGTCGGTGGCGATGACGGCGGCGACGTTCGCGGCCAGTAACCGTGCGACCTGCGGACGGGTTGAGCAGCCGTTGAGGAAGCCGTTCGCGCTGAAGTCACAGGCCCACTCGTCCCACTCCGCGCGCGGAACTCCCTCCCCGGCCGGAGCGCTCAGTTTTTTGCCGGTTCTCCGATAGCACGGCTTTCGGCCCTCTTTGTGACTGAGCCAGTTGCAACACAACACGGCGTCCGTCCAACTCACGCCGTCCGCGGCGCGTGCCAGGTCGCGTTGGTCCTGCATTCGGTCGGGCGCCGGCGCGGGCGGCCGCTCCGCCGCGGCGTAGCTGGCATCGTGGACGCAGGCGCGGAACAACAGGTCCGGAATTTCCTTGTCCAGCATGAAGAGCGACTGCGACAGAGTCACCGCGTGCCGCCGCCACGGGGGCGCGCTCGAGACAAACGGCATCCGCGGGGCGGAGGGACTCGCGGACGGATCGAGGGCGCCGGTTTCCTCCACGGCCCCCATTTGAAAAGTGCCGGGCGGAACCTCCAACAGGGTCAGGGTGAGGCGACTCTTGAACCAGTGCTGTCCTTCCGGGATCTTCTCGGAGGGAGGAATCCAGGGAAGCTCTCGGCCGATTCGCTTGATCCGCTCTCGGAGATCGGGGAGCGCGTCGCGCCGTATCCGCCGCAGCGGTGAGCTGAGTCCGCCGCGCGGCATGGTTTCCGCGAGCCAGATCGACCGATGGGTACCGGCGTCGGCCGCCGTGGAACTGCTCGGCGCCAGCAGTGGACTGACGGCCCAACCCGCCGCGCTGTGCGTCGCCGCATCCGGATCATGGAGGTAAAGATCTTCGCACTGGTCCAGGAGCGCCGTCTGGTCGGCGCCAGACAGGTCGAAGGCCGGGTCGAGGCTGCCGACCGCACAACAAATGCCCGACCGGAAGGCCGGGTCGGGCGTTTGCCGGACGACTTCGGGCAGCTTGTTCAGGTTGCCGTGCCACGTCTCGAAGACCTGAATGAAGGCCGAACGGTCTTGCGGGTCCGCTTTGACCGCGAGCATCTCCCGCGCGGCGCGCGCGTCGCCCAGGGCCAGCGACACGGCCGCATACCGTGCGCGTTTCCGGGCGTCGGGCGCGTCTCGGGCGCGTTGCAGCAGGTCTTCAAGGACCGACTCCCGACCCGGTCCCAGGGCGTCGACGAAGTTGGCGCACTGGTCGACGCTGGCGGGGACGTAAGCGATCTGGCGCAGCAGGTAGTCCAGCGAATCCTGATGCTCCTTCAGATCCGTGAAGTGAGCCAGGGCGCACATGGCGTTGACGAATTCAAGCCCCTCGTACGAATGGCACTTCCCTCGCAATCATAGTCATCTCAAGGCTTTGTGTCGAGCGCCTATGGTTAGTGAGAGGCAACGACGTGCGGCCTCGTCTGGCCGAGTCGCCTCCTTTTCGATGCGACCGGCCTGCCTCCGACGGCGCGCAACCTCCCCGTCAGCCCTGCGGGGCTGCG
>JBBQPD010000081.1:0-12350 GCA_038331535.1 Gemmatales bacterium
TTCCGCCCTCGCCGCCGACCGCCGCCGCCGCGTCGAACGGCGTCTCAAGCGCGGCCGGCTCCGCGCCGTCGTTTGCAGCACGAGCCTCGAACTCGGCGTCGATATCGGCAGCGTCGATCTCGTCGTCCTGGTGCATCCGCCCGGCGACGTGGTCCGCCTGCTTCAGCGTGTCGGCCGGGCCGGCCACGCTCCGGGGCAGCCGCGCCGCGGTCTCGTGCTGACGTCCGGCTCCGCCGAACTGCTGGAGTCCGCCGTCACCGCCGCTTCGGGACAGTTGGGACAGTGCGAGCCGTTGCGGATCTCGCGCCATCCTTTGGACGTCCTCTGCCAGCAGTTGCTCGGCATGGCGACAACGCGAGCCTGGGACCCCGACGGCGCGTTCGCCCTGGTTCGTCGTGCCACTCCCTACCGCGATCTGTCGCGCGCCGACTTCGATCCCTGTCTCGACTATCTCTTCGGCAGCGACGACTGGCTGACGGCGCGGTTGCGAGATGACGACGGGGCCTTCTCGATTCGCGATCGGCGAACGGTGCGGATGCTGCGGATGAACCTGGGGACCATCCTGGCCGAGGAACCCTGTGAGGTTGTCCGCGAAGACGAGAACGAGGTGCGTCTGATCGGCCACGTCGATGAGATCTTCGCCGAGCGGTTGCAACCGGGCGAGCGTTTCCTGCTCGATGGTTTGTGTCTGGAGTTCCGCCGTCTGGAACGTGCCGGCGGCCGGGCCGGCTCACCGCGTCTTATCACGAGCGAGGTCCACGGCCGGCCGCAAGCGCCGCGCTGGGCGGGCGAGGGCTGGCCGATGTCGCCCCAACTCGCCGAGCGTCTGTTCCTCTTTCGCGGCCGGGCGGCCGAGGCGATGCGCGAAGGCCCCGAGAGCCTGACCGCCCTCCTTCGCGATGAGTACGACCTCTCGCCGGACGCCGTCGAGGATTTGTGTTCCCTCTTCGCCCAGCAGGAGCTGCTGAGCGAAATCCCCGATTCCGACTCGCTGCTGATCGAGTGCGTCCCCGCCCAGTCGGTGACGATGTACTATCTGCACACGCCGCTCAACCGGAAGGCAAACGACGCCCTGGCGCGGGTTATGACCGTGCGGCTGGCGCGGCGGAATCCTGGCCGGCCTCCCCTGCTCACCCTCGTCGCGGACCTCGGTCTGGCTCTGTATCTGCGCGGCGAGCAGGTGTTGACGCCCGAGGAGGTTCGCGCCCTGCTGAGTCCTCTGGACTTCGAGGCGGACCTGCGCATCGCGCTGGCTGACAGCCTCGTCCTGCGCGAGCGTTTTCAGCGTGTCGCGTTGGTGGCCCTGATGCTGTTGCGGAATCCGCTGGGGGGCCGGCGGCGGGTCGGCGGCCACGACTGGGGCGAGCGCCGTCTGTTCGAGCAGGTCCGGGCGCGCCAGCCGGACTTCGTCCTCCTCCGCCAGGCGGAGCGCGAGGTGCTGGAAGACGTCTGCGACCTGGAGGCGGCCCGGCGCTACGTTGACGAGTTGCCGCGCCGGTCGATTCGGTTCCGCCAACTGTCTCAGTTGTCGCCGTTCGTCGAGGGCTGGACGCAGATTGCGCCTTCCGTCACCACGCCGCCTCCGACACCTGAAGAAGTCCTGCGGCAATTGCATGCGTCGCTGACCGGACGAGATCGTTGAGGAGCGAATCAGAATGATCGTGTGGGGCGACTGGCTGCTGACAACGGCGCGGGCGGCGATTCATCAGCCGACGCGGACAGCCGTCGTCTCCGATTTGCACCTGGGATACGCCGAGGCGCGACGGCGAGCGGGCGAGTCCGTGCCGTCGCCGAGCGTCGAGGAAGTCCTGCATCCGTTGCTGCTCGTACTCCGTAGCCAGCAGGTGCGCGCCCTGGTCATTGCCGGCGATCTGTTCGAGGCCGGTCCCAACCCCGAAGTGAGCGAGGCTCTGCTGGCGTGGCTGGCGCTTGCGGGAGTCGAGAAGGTGACGGCGATCGCGGGCAACCACGATCGCGGCCTGAAGAACGTCCCCGAACTGTTGAAACCGCCGCCGGACCCCGTCGAGGTTGGCGGCTGGCGCATCGTTCATGGAGACAGTGAACTGCCTGGCGGTCCTGTCGTGCAAGGACACATCCATCCGGCACTGCGGATCGGTCGGGGGTTGCCGGCGTTGCCGTGCTTTCTGGCGAGGCCGGGCCATCTCGTTCTGCCGGCTTACTCGCTGGATGCCGCGGGAGGCGACGTCCGGCGTCAATCGCGCTGGCAGGGTTATCGCTGTGTGGTGATAGCGGCGAATGAGATGGTGGATGCGGGAGAGATCGTCGAGGAGAGAACGGCGGGCCACAGGCGGCTTCGCGACGCAGCGCAAAGCCGCCTGCGGCGGGACGATTAATGGAAGCGCAGACGCCACCAGTCGTGTTTCGAGGCGGTCCGGCTGAACCACCAGTAGCCATCCTCGAACTCGAGTTTGACCGAACGCCAGCCGAGCGGCACCTTCGGGAACGGATAGATGGGTCCGATGTAGGGGAAGGCGTTGTACGGGTACGCCTCGGGATAGGCGACGCGGGAGAAGTTCGGATACGGCGCGTAGGTCGGCCAGGCGTAGGGCGGCATGCGTGGCGGATTCAGGTCGTACTGCGGAACGCCGATGGGGGCCATCGGTAGCGGCTCCGTGGCCAGCTCCTTCTTCTTCTCGATGGACTCGACCGGCAGAGGCAGCACAGGCAGCGAGGGCGGCACAACCGGCTTTTCCGCCTGGGCCTGGACGACGGCGTCCTTGACGGTTGTAAGGCGATTGATGACGCGCTCGACGCCGACGACGCCCTGAACGAGGCGGAGGGCTTCATCGCATTGCGACTGGTCGGCCACGACGCCGCTCACCTCGACGGCGCCGCCGCGGCAAGTGAGGTCGATGCGATAGTTGCGGAGATGGCCGCTCTCCTTGAGTTGTCGCGCGATGGTGTTGGCGAGCTGCTGATTGGCGGTGACCGCCGGTAGCGCCGGGACCCTATCCAGGCCGAGGCGCCCCGGTTCCTGAGCCGGCATGAGGTGTGCGGCGCACAGCCCCAGAGCGGCGGCAAGCAGATAGCGGGAACGGATAACCACGAGAACATCCTCCTGACGCTGGTAGGCGGGCAAAGCTCCTGAGCAACCATTACCGCCAGAGATCGTCCGGTCAAACGAGGAGGCGAGGGAAAGACGTGTTTCGAGAGAAGCTGAAGCAGCAGAATCGCGCGGATCGTTTCCGTAGTGTTTCCGCGCCCATCAGGTCTCTTTGGAACCATTGACAGCCGTGGAGGGGACTTCTATAGTACGATTAGTTGGGCAGGGGCGATGAGCACCAGTAGCTCAATTGGATAGAGCATCGGTCTACGGAACCGAAGGTTACAGGTTCAAATCCTGTCTGGTGTACTGCACGAAAGACGAAGGTAAGCGCCCGGCCAATCACGTTGCGTTTGGTCTTGGTGCAAACGGCATCAGCCCGCTGATCGCTTGGGATCAGCAGGCTGACGCATCGGCTAAGTTATTCCCGGTCCGATTATCCGCCGGTTGCTTGGCTGGCCGGTGAATCCCGACCTCGACGCAGCAGCCAGCAGTCCGGAAGCCACTCCCTCAACTTCTCGACCTCCGGCTTTTCTCCCAAAGCGAATACCCCTGGCAGCGCCTCACGCAGGTACGCGAACGGATCTATCCCCAGGTGCTTGCACGTTCCTACCATCGTGTACAGCACCGCCGCCGTCCGACCCCCCGTTTCACTGCCCACCACGCCCCACAGGTTACGGCAACGGTGACCCAGACGCTGGACCGGAGCCGCCGATCGGTGCCGCGGCAAACCGGCACATGAATGGTGACTTCTCCAGCGCAACACCAGTTCCCGCGTGAGCCGGCTGCTGAGTGAGGGCACTCGGCTGGAAAGGAGTTGCTTCCATGCCAATGATCTCCATCCCCCTCTCGGAGGGCCGAGAAAAGGTGCCAGGAACGAATGGCACTGTCGTACGGGCTGGAATCGACGTAAGTCCTTATTTTTCGTCAGGCAGGTTGACGTAAGTCCTTATATTTCTGTCCAGCACCCCACCCAGGACAGTGCCATTCGATCCGGGAACCTTTCCTTGTCCGAACTCCGCTGGGAAGCCCTTCGCGTCCGCTCAGGGATCCAATTCGGATCGGGGCTTGACCCCTTTTCATTGTTCCCTGCCTGCGGCATCCGGGTCGATCTTCTTCAGGGCCGCGGCGGCCGCCTTGCGAACGTCCTCGACCTGGTCTTTGAGCGCCGTGGTGAGTGCCGGGATCGCACCCCGAGCCTGCGCGCCCATTTCACCCAGTTCGACGATGGCATAAATCCGGGGGTAAGGCCCGAAGACCTCCCTGGCCACGCCGACGCCCCTGGCCGCGGCAATAAGAATCGGGACGGCGGCCTTCGTGTCCCCGCCGATTCGCCACACGGCCCGGGCAGCCGTTATGCGAGGCCAGCACTCGCCATCATTTAGCCGGGCGGCGAGTGCCGGCAGTGCTGCCTTCGCTTTCGGGCCGGCATCCCCCAGCGTCAGAGCGGCCAGATAGCGAATATGCTGATTCTCGTCTTGCAACGCCTCGACGAGCGCCGGGAGGACAGCGCTCGCTTGAAACCCAATGGACGCCAATCCCCGGACCGCATTCGCTCGGATGGCGGGGTCCCTGTGTCGAAGCAATGCGGCAAGGTCGGGCGCCGCCTCCTTCGCCGCTGATCCCATCCGTGAGAGGTAAATCATCACGTCGTAACGGGCCCTTTCATCGGGGTTATTCAGGGCTTCGGCGAAGAGCCGGGAAGCCGGACCCGCTGCCGACGGATCGATGCGCACCAGGGCCACGGCGGCCACCCACCGAAGGGCTCGGTCCTTTTCCTTCAAGACCTCGGAAAGTGCCGGCACGGCATCCTTCGCCGCCGGCCCTATTTGCCCAAGGGCCGCCGCGACGGCAGCCAGAATCTCCCTGTCCTTGAGCGCCTTCGCCAGGGCGGGAACCGCCGCGTGCGCCTCCGGCCCGACGAGCCCCAGAGCCTCGGCGGCAGCCCACCGAACGCCCAGGTCGGCATCGCGCAGTGCCTCGACGAGGGCCGTCTCTGCGGCCTTGGCCTCCGGGCCTATGTCCCCCAGGCTTTCGGCCGCCGCCTTCCGCATCTTCGCCTCCTTTTCCTGCATCCCCTGAAGAAGGGCCGGCAGGGCTGCTGGGTGCTTCGGGTCGAGTTGCGCCAGTGCCCCGGCGGCCCGAAGGCGGACCAGCCCGTCCGTGTCTTTCAGCGCCCTGAACAGGGCGGGAACAGCCGCCCTGGCCGGTCGGCCGATCAGGCCCAACTCCTCGGCGGCCTCGGCCCGCACGCGCCCTTCCTCGTGCTTGAGCGCCTCCACCAGAGCCGGAACGGCTTCCGAATCGCCGGCGCCCTCGCCGGCCCGAAAGCGGGGGTCCTGGGCAGCCGAGACGAGGTTGGCTGGCATTTTGAGGCTGACACGGATTCGGCAGATGGGGAATTGCTTCCCCCGCAACGCGTTTTTGAAAAGCACGGCCTCGCGAAGCATGCCGTTGTAACTCAGGGCAGTGACCACGACTTCCTTGTCCGCCAGCACGGTGCCCACGTGCTGCCGCAGTCTGGACGTGGAACCGAAGAATGCAAGGGACAAATCCGTGCGCGCGCGGCTCATGGTCCACCAGGAATCTTCGCCGAGGGAACTCTCGAACCAGTAACGGCCGAGGCACGCCAGGCAGACCTTGCCGTTGTGAAAGGCGATGGCGACCTGGCCCGGCTCGGCCCAGTCCAGAATGACCTTCGGTTCGCCGAGATGGAGGCCGTCGGTGAGGTGGTACTTGACCTGCTCCGTATTGTGCCTGCCCTTGAGGTCGGCCACCTTCTTGAAGATGATGACACGCTTCTCCTTGCTGACCTTCTCCACCTGGAGCACCACGATATTCGTGGAAGCGTTGACGACTCCGCCCAGCGTAGGACATGCATCGAAGTAGGCCCTCGCTGGCGTCGGCAGCGCCCAGAGAGCAATCAGCAAGCCGGAGAGCTGTTTCATGTCTGTCGCCTCCGCGGGTCAATGGTGGATTGTTAACTTCAACTGGCCGGAGTGACCGGTGAGGTCAATCGTTCCCGTTGCTCTGTCGAACTTGACGTGGGGCTGGCCATTCACAGCGATGCGGGTGATGGCCTTGTCCCCGGGCAGCCGCACGCGGAGGCTCAGCCGGTCGCGGGGAGCCAGTCGCGGGGGGACTTTGACAAGGGCACGAACGAGGTCCTTATCGGCGGCCTCAAGGGTGTAGGAAACGGGGCCGAAGTTCGTAGGCGCGTCGGACACCGCGATGCGCTTGCCCGCCGCGAGCCAACTGCGGGGCGTGGAGTAAGCTAGCTCCAGACCGTCGGGCCGTCCGTCGGCGGCCGCAGTCTCGTGGACGAGCACCAAGCGCAGGTAGTTCAGGATCGCTGCGGTCGTCACCGAGTTCGGCGGGCGGCACATCTGGCGGTAATACTGGCCCGGTACTGGCGCGATGGTGCTGCCCTCGCCCGCCACGTACGTGCCCCGCGTAACGGCGTGGGCGAGCAAACCGTACAGCCCCAGCACCAGCTGCTCGGGCTCGTCGTTATCGGCGAGGAAGTTCGCGAGGTCGTAGTTGTAGGGCGCGTCAATCCCTGGGCTTTGCATGCCGTAACCGCCGGCTGGATCGGATTTGCCGACGGGAACCATGCTGAAGCGGACCATACCCAGCAGACGCGAGCCGTGGTTGGACATGTACCGCAGCACGCCCTTGGCCCGCGCGCCGCGCGGCTCAATGACGCGGATGCCCAGCGGATGCGTGATCACCAGGTTCCAGTAACTACCTTCCACGCTGCCGGTGATCGGATCATACGGCTTGCTGCCGTCAAGCAGGCGTGCAGGAAGGAAGAGAGAACCATTGGCCAGTTTGACTTCGGAGCGCTCGACCGCGCTGTGCAAGCTCTTTTCGAAGCGGGCCACGAGCGGGGCGTACTGTTTGGCGAGGTCCTCGTGCCCGCTCAGGGACCATACCTGAACCATGTCGCGCAGACCCGCGAACCCGTAGCCCTGGTTGTAGCTGAGTGCGTACGAGGGACCGCCGATGTCGCCGGCCCAGTTCTCTTTCTGCAGCAAGCCATTCTTGTCGGCGGCGATCTGCTCGGCGAACGTCTTGGCCCACTTCGCGAACGTGGGGGTGAACTTGTCGATAAACTCCTTGTCGCGCGTGCGCTTGTAGTAGTTAGCGGCCTCCCACATTTTGATGCCCATGAACAGGGTGTCGAAGCCCTTCCGCCCGCCCTGGGTGAAGTCCATCAGCTGCTCATTCAGTTGGCGTTCGCGGTCCGGGAACCCGTACTCGCCGAGGGTCTTCAGGGCGTTGTATTGCTCGGTGTAGCTGGTCTGGTAGAAGTTGCCGATGCTGTACCATTTCCCCATGTTCAGGTTCTGGACGAGCAAGGCACGCTGCGCCTTCATCACCTCAGGCTCGGGGACGTCAAACCTGGCCCCGCGCCCCAGCCTGTCGTTCCAGTACTCGATCACCGACGCCCGCGCCTTCGCATAACTCTCCGCGTCAGCGACGATCCGGCCGGCCTGCCCCGTCTGGTTCAACCGAACCAGGTACACTGTCGTGGGTTTATCACCGCTCAAATCGACCGCGTACTGCAATGCGGGAGAGACCAGCTTCTTTGTCTCGGCCGGGTACTTCGCACCCGGACTGAAAAACAGATACGTCGTGTCGGGCTGAGGCTGGGCGGATACGAGCCGGTTGCCGGACAGCTTCAGGGTTCGGGGGAGGCGCCCCCTGGGTGTGTCGGACGGCCGGTGCTTCGACGGGACAAAGTTGAGGAGCGTCTGCGTTGCCTTGGAACTGCCGGGTTCGACCGTCACTCGAATCCAACTGACGAGATTGCCGAACCCTCCGGGGTTGGCTATCTCGGACGATCGCGCGGCAAAGGATTCCTGTCGGTAGCGGACCCCCTGGGCGTCCACATACTCGGTCTGCAAGATGGGATAGCCGTCTGCCAGGTCGGGCAGTTTCGAGCGGGCGAGGGACGAACCGTAAAGCTCTTCACCCTTCGCACCGACGTAGATGTTCCAGGTGTTGCCGTACTGCTCGGAGAACGGATTGTTGGCCGGCGAGTTGGAGTAGAACTGGCTGCCGTCTGCGACGTGGAGGGCACATTCGATGGAGGCATCCTGCTTCGGGTGGGGCTGCCCGAACGGGATGTAGTAGGTGCCCGAGTCGGTCAGGTCCGGGTCGCCGTGCATCAGCGGCACCAGGAAGTCCTTGACGTTGTCGAACGTCGGGCCTTCCGGCCGCGCCAGCACCTTCTCTCCCCACACGTCGCGCCTGGCGGCGAGCGCCTTGTTGACCTCCTTGACGTACTCCTGGCTGAGGACGAGCGGCTCGCCAGCCCCCGCGACGGGCGCGTTCGGACCCGTCAACGCCGGCAGAGAGAGCAGCGACAGCGCGAATACTCGCAGGGCCGCCGATTCAAGGTTCTTCATTTCATGGGTCCTTCTGGGGCCTGTCCGGCGTGGCGAACTTACACTCCGTCGCCTCCTTCCGCAGCCTCGGGTCGCCTCTCACCTCTGGCGCGGGCATCGCGCGATCAACAAAACCGATGGACACCTTGCCTGACAACAGGTCGGCCTTTCGGCCAGCGTCCAGGGTAGGGGGTAGGCCGGCAGGGTCTCTCCCCGGCGGGCGATTGATGCCCCCGGCCCGTGGGGTTCCGCCACTTGCGTTTCCTCCGGCGCTAGTCCCTGTCCCGGTAGACGACCACGGGGGAGAGGAGGCCGCCGGTGCCGAGTTCGTTGAGGAACTCGCGGGTGCATAGCAGGCTCACCTGGTTCTCGGCCCCCAAGGCGGCGACGGCTGTGATGTCAAACGACACCGGCTGGCAGAAGCCGGTGAAGCTGTCAGCCTTCTCACCCTTGGGGCCGACGTGCGGGACGTGCTTGCCGTTGACGAACACCTTCACCCGCCCGTCCGTCGCGCCCAGCCACAGGTATACCTTCTTCCCGGCGGGCACGGCCGGGAGCTTCACCTTCGCGCGGTACCAGAGGGAGCCCATGTAATTGTGCAGGCCGAGGGCCGACCAGGTGTCCACCGCACAGTCAGTCCTCTTCCACGCAGCGTCGTCGAGGTCGAGCTTGAACCAGCCCGCGGCCTCACCCTTCTTCTGCCTGTCCTGCTGGTAGCGCCACTGCCGCAGCGGAGGGGTTGTCAGGACCTGGAACCCAGAGGCGACGCGGGCTGCGTCTTCGTAGGTCGCCTTGAAGAAGGCATCGAAATACTTGGTGTTGAGCGTGTCGGGCTTTGTCCAGGCCATATGGGCAAAGGCGTACTGGTCCTTGTACTGCTCGCCCAGGGCATTCATGCGCTCGCGGTACCGCTTAACGTCCGCGGCCAGGGTTGCGAAGCGGCCCTCAGCGTGGTCGCGGCGCATCTTCATGAACTGGTCGAACTGTTCCAGCGACAGGGAGGCCATGCGCACGCGGGCCTTTTCGGCGTCCGTCTTGCAGGCGGCCGCCGCCCGGTCGAGCAACTCCCGGGCCTTCTTCAGGTTCTCGGGCGTCCAGCGCCTCAGGTGGCCGAAGCCGGCCCCCGCGTATTCCGGCGTCTTGACCCAGACGTCGTCGATGAAGTGCCAGTAGGCGGCCGCCTCCCTCGCTGCGGCCCCGTAAAACTTGTCGTGCAGTTCCCGAATGATTGCCGCGGGTTCCAGCGCGGGGTCCCATGCCAGCCGCACCCCCAGGGCATGGGCGTGCAGGCAGCTCTCGAAGTTGGTGATAGTCTCCGGCTGCCAGTAGCGGCAGTTGCCCTTCTGGTAGAGGAAGGGGATGTCGGTGCCCCACTTGGCGATCATCGGGTTGGGCCCGGACACCTCGGCCAGGTTATAGCCGTAGAAGTAGTAGCTGGTGGCCGGCGCTGCTTTGCCCCAGCCCTCGACCAGCGCCCGGAAGGCCTTGTTATTCGGCTCGCCGTCGTCGGTGATCGGCTGGGCCCGGCTGAAGGTGATCGGCGCGATCTGCGGGATGACGCTGGCGTGGACCTTCTCCCGCACGGGGGCCCGGGTATAGTCCGCGTAGGCCAGGACCCCGAACTTCACGCTGGGGTGCTGGGGGCTGACCAGCTTCGCCACCCGGTTGCACAGCACCATCAGCCGATCCGTCTTGGACACGGTCTGGGTGGAAGGGTCGAAATCGCCGGCGTCAAACTTGGTGTCGTCCGACTCGTCCCAACTGGCCCCGTCGTCGGGTGACAGCGAGAAGGTGTGCAGGTTGGGGTCCTTCTTGAGTTGCTCCGAGCAGGCGTCGGCGATCGCCCTGGCGACGAGTGGGTGGGTCCACTTGACCCGGTGCTCGTCCGCCCCCCCTTTGATGACCGCGCGGATCTCGGGGTGGGTCTTGCGCAGCTCCTTGGGAACAGTGAATTCCAGGGCGTGGATGGCCGACAGCTCCATGCCGCCCAGCCGGTTGCGGCGGGCGTAGTCGTTGTCCACGTACCACAGCCCGCGGAAGATCGTGTACGGTCCCGAGGAGAGGTCCTGCTTCTTGAGGGCCAGCTTCTTCGTGGCGGGCAGCACCTCGCCCAGCGGGCTGGGCATGTACCAGCGGCAGCCGAGCTGGTCAAGCAGGGTGTAGATGGCATAGCTGGCCGCCAGGTCGGACTCGCCCGCCAGGCCGACGCCCTGGTCGGAGACGACGATGCGGAAGCCCTGCTGATAGGGGTAGGCCTTCTGGGGCTTGCCGAACCGCTCGACTGCCAACTCACCGATGAGGATGGGGATCCTCCTGTCACCGGCAGGCGGCTTCCCCGAGACGACCTCGACCTTCGCCCCGGAGATGCGCTGGAGGATGCCGGCCAGGTCCTTGACCGATTCGCGCAGGCGCCGGCGGTTGTCCTCGGGCTTGAGCGTCCGCCAGACGGAGGGAGGTTCTGGGTTCGCCCCGGCGTCGTCCATCAGACGTGCGGGCACGAAGATGGCGGCCCGCGGCTGGCCGTTGTCCGTGATCACCAACTCTTCGGCGGAGGACGGCCGGCTCACCGCAAGCAGGAGGAGCAGGCAGACACGGGCACCCGGCTTGAATGTTCTCATGATGTTACCTCTTCCCCGGTTCCTTGCTCAAATTAAAGGCCCGATCGGCTTACCGCCCAGCGCGACCTCGAACGGCCTGCCCAGCCGGTCGCGGATCTCGGCCCTCGGGTCGATCCCCAGGCGGTGGTAGATAGTGGCGGCCACGTCCTGGGGCGTGACGGGGTCTGCCGCCGGGTAAGCGCCGATCCGGTCACTCGCGCCGTGCGTGATGCCGCCCGGCACGCCCCCGCCGGCGAAGACGGCCGTGAACACGTAGGGCCAGTGGTCGCGGCCGCCATTGTTGCCGTTCACCTTCGGCGTTCGGCCGAACTCGCCCATCCAGACCACCAGCGTCTCGTCGAGCAGGCCCCGGACGGCCAGATCCTCCAGAAGCACCGCGTAGCCGCGGTCCTGGATCGGCAGGATCTTGTCCTTGAGGTCGCTGAAGTTGTTGGCGTGGGTGTCCCACGTCTGCGTCTGGCCGAAGCTGTCCTGGCCGTGGGTGTACACGGCCACGAGGGGGATCCCCGCTTCGACCAGGCGCCGGGCCAGAAGGCAGCTCTGCCCGAAGATGGTCCGGCCGTAGCGGTCGCGTACCGGGGCGGCCTCACGATCCAACTGGAGCGCCCGCCGCGTGGCATCCGACGTGAGCAGATCCGTGGCCCGCGCCTGGAACGTCGACAGGTTCGCGGCCGCGGCCGAGTCGATGGCCCGGTTGAGCGTACTGTCGAGGTTGTGCAGGAGCTGCTCCCGCTGGCGGACGCGGGAGAGGGGAAGGTCGGCCGGCAGCTCCAGGTTCGGAAACACTAGGTCGTGCCCCCGGGTGGGGTCGGTCTTCAGGAAGAGCGGGTCGTGGCGGGCCCCCAGGAACCCGGCCGTCTGGCCCGGGTAGGGGACGGCGTTGAGCATCTCCCAGGGCAGGGACACCCACGGGGCCGCAGACTGCCGGAGGTGGGTGAGCACCGCCCCGAACGGCGGGTGGTCGTCCGGCTTGGGCTTGGCCAGGGCCGCCACCGTGTTCTCCAGCAGCGGCGGGTTGGCACCGGTGAGCATCCGGTAGCCGGCGTTGTTGTGCTGCTCGTCGTTGTGGTGGACACTGCGGACGACGGCGAACCGGTGCGCCTGGCGTGCGACCAGGGGCAAGTGTTCGCACACCTGGTAGCCCGGCACGGAGGTCGCAATGGGCTTGAACGGTCCGCGGATCTCCGTCGGCGCCAGGGGCTTCAGGTCGAAGGTGTCGTGGTGCGATGGGCCGCCTAAATGGAACAGGACGATGCACGCCTTCGCCTTGCCCGC
>JBBQPD010000082.1:0-12287 GCA_038331535.1 Gemmatales bacterium
GCGGTGGTTTCCCCGTACCAGCGCCGCGGCGACGGAGCGTGGCTCGTCCGGCCGCGCCGTTGAATAGGAGTTGTTCGCCTGTCCGTGGAGCAGGAATTCGGCTTGTTCTAGGTCGCGGAATTGCCGATGGGTATCGACACGGGCGATGTGTTCGTACCGCAGGTCCAGGATGCGGTTGGCGATGAACAGATCCACCGTGACACGGGCGGTCTGGATGTCGATATTGACCGGCATGACCATCCGGCCGGCGGCCAGGCTGAGAAACTCGACGAACTGGACGAGGTCGCGCTCGACCCCGACGTAGCGAGCCAGAGTGTCGGCCACGGTAAAGACCGGGTGCGCCCGCAGGGGGGCGAGAGAAGGGCTCATGATTGTCCCTCCTCGCTGGACATCGGCGCGCCAGGCTGGGGAACGGTCGTTTCTTTTTTCGACGAGAGGGCCTTCCTTCCGATCGAGGCACGCACCGCCTCGATCTCGGCCTCGACCGCATTCTGCCGTTTCACACTCGCGCGGGGAGCGGTCTTCTGCTGCTCGGGTAGGTGTCGGCCTGCTACTGCCGTAAGTTGCTCGATGAATTCGTACCACGCAGAAATCGTGGTGCGAAGCCCGTCAGGGAACCGCCACGTTTTCAAGCGCACGCCCTGCACGCCGCGCCTGGCGTAGCGGTAAAAGGTCGTGGCGTGGCGGCGCTTCCCACTCGGGCCGGGTTCGACGTGGCGGTTGAGTTTCGAGAGTGGGATGTAATCCTCAGGCGCGGTTTCGCCCGATGAGAGTTGACTTGTTGAGGGACGGGTGGGGTTACTGCGAGTTTGGGCGGAGTTGGTTTGACGGTTCGGATGCATGGCACCTCTCCAGTAACTGGAAAACCAGTTATCAAGGAGGGTGCCATCAGCCGCCAAGTTGCGCGTCTCGGAAGCGAGATGGACCCAGCCCGGGGGGACTCAATTATTCTGCCTCAAGGTGCCCTTGTTGCGCTCAGCTTCGCCTGCCGAAATCGCGGACTGCCTTAAGGCCAGTTGAAGTGTAGCGGTCGAAGGCAGGGGCGTCAATGGTGAGTTTCTTAATTCTTGAACGACCGTCTGTATCCCTTCGCATCAGCAGGGCCGGCCCGCAGTTTATTTGACTTTGTTTTGTAACTGCGGGCCGGCTCAAAAAGGACCGTGCAATGACCTGTTCATCCCATGTCGAGGGCAGCACGTATCGCCTTTTTGGCGTTCGGTGCGGCGTAGATTTCCGACGTGGAAACCCTGCTATGACCGAGCAGGATACGTGCGACTTCGATCCCGTACTTCTTGCGGAACCGTGTGGCCGCGTTGTGCCTGAGCCGGTTGGGTGACCACCGGGGTACACCGGCCGCGTCGCACAGTCGCACCACGGCCTGCCGGAAGGCGTTGGGGTTGTAATGGTCGCGCTTGCGGAGCTTCGGCACCCGGTTCTTCCGCTCCTCCTTCTTGCGAATCTCCGACGGCGTCGGCTTCGTCTTGCGGGCCGCCGCTCGGGCCTGCTGGCGGAGTTGTTGCTCGCGGATCGGGCTGAAGACGTATTCATCGGGGTCGATGCCTTCCAGCCAGGACATCAAGATCTTCTGGCCCTTCGGCCCGACGTAGACCGTTCTCTCCTGCTCGTGGATGTCCGTCTTGTTGGCGTCCGGCGGCACCTTGTACAGCCACACCTTGCCTTCGCGGTCCAGGTGGCAGGACTTGAGGGCACAAACTTCGCCCGGCCTGGCCCCGGTGTGCCAGGCGAACAGCAGCATGGCCTTGAGCATTGCCTGGGCCTTCTTCAGCACCGGTTTGACGTGCTCGACCGGGACGGGCTTCACCTTCCTTGCCTCGCGGACGCCGGGGGTACCCTTCCGCAGCCCCTTGATCTCCAGCATGGCGTGGTAGACCGAGCCGGGCACCAAGTCTTCCTCGACGGCGAACGCGAACATCCTCTTGATCCGGATGCTCTGGTGGTTGATGTAACCGCGGGACCACTCCTTCGCGATCATGGCCTCGCGGACCTTCTTCAGGTCCCGAGGGCGGAAGGCGTCGGCCGGCTCGCGACCGAATCCGCACGCCTGCACCACGTCCAAGGCATCCGAGACGCAGCCGGCCTCCTTGTTCCTGCCGTGGTTGGGCCGGTAGTGTCGCTCGACGTGCTTGAGGTAGCCGAGGATAAGTTCGTTGATCGTGGGCCGGTCGTTGGGGACCAGGAACGGGTTGCCGGGCGGTTCGGGGTTATCCTGGCGTTCGCGCCAGGACCGAACGAGCGCCTCGTACTTCTTGTGACTGTCGGGGCTGCCGTAAGTGCCGAGGTAGTAGTCCTGGCCGTCGATGGTGACGACGGCGAGATCCCTGGCTTTGTGGTGGCGGTAGGAGGGGACGGAGCCCGTTTTGGTGCAGGGCATGGCGTGCTGACTCCGAAATAATCCAGTACAGTGTACTGGATAACCGGGTTCAGCCGCCTTTCCCGACCATCGGGAGGATCGCGTTAAGTCGCTATCGGCTAAGTACTTCTGTCAGAGCGGGCGAAGGGATTCGAACCCTCGACGTCCAGCTTGGGAAGCTGGCATTCTACCACTGAATTACGCCCGCGCGTTGTTGGTCTGTAATGAGCTATGCTTTATCTCTTTTTCTCATTTCATTTGGTTGGCACACTGGTCGCGATCCCCGGCTTGCTGTCTCTGGCCCTGGCAATCAGACACCTCAATTCATTGCCGACTCGTTCTGAGTAGATAACGCGGTCTCGTTCCGAGTAGATAACGCGATAACGTATGGGGTCGTCAGATAGTTTACTCACGGGGAATGCTTCTTGTTCCAACTCGTGGATGAAGTCGTTCAGTTCCAGACCACTCGTCGGATAAATCTCACGAAGGTTGGCCGGGAGCTCCTCTTCGTCGATCGGTTCCCGAGCCCACGCAAGAAGCTCCGGCGCCAGCCGCTGCGCAATCTCTTCTTTCAGCCGGTCCTACTCGTCGCCTTCTCGCCTTGCTCCCGACATGTATCAATTCCTTCCCGGGGGTCTCTGTCAGATAAAACAATCACCTACCGTGATTGTCCCACTTTTAAGGCGGCTGTCAAGCCGCTTCCAAGCCTCAACCCTTCATCTCCAGCATCACCGCCTTGTTGTGCCCCACCGCGTAAACCGTCTCCTGCGTTTCGTCAAGAGTCGCGGCGTGAACGAACATGCCGGCTTTCCCCTCGTGCAGCACCTTCTTCGCTTTGAGGTCGAAGAACAACACGAAGTCGGCCGGGCCGCCGGCGCCGAGTAGCCAGTCGCCCTGCGCGTGAAATGCCAGCGCGTTGATGACGCCCTTGGCCGACGCCTGCATCTCGTGCGTCCGTTCGCCCTTGGCCCAGTCGAAGATTTCGACGCGGGCGGGCGCGTCCAGGTGGTCGATGTTGCCGATCTTGCCGATACCGCCGGCCGCCAGCAGCTTGCCGTCCGCCGAGAACGCCAGCGAACGCACGCCGCCGATCGAATGGATGCGCTGCACCGGATCCCAGGTGTACAGGCCCGGCGCCTCGACGGTCGTCATCGACTTGCCGGTCGCCACGTCCCAGATGACGATGTGGCCGACCTTGTCCGCCGTCGCCAGCAGCTTGCCGTCCGGCGTGAAGCAACAGGCGAAGAGCATCGACGGGAAGTGCGTCGGCGTCTTCTCCTCGTGGCCGCGCAGCTCCAGGCGCTTCTGGCCCGTCTTCGCGTCCCAGAGGCGGCAAACCATGTCGTCGCCGACGCTCGCGACGATGCAGCCGTCCGGCGCGGCGACGACATTGCGTATCCACTTGGCGTGCGCGTTCTCGATGGTGCGGATCGGTGTGCGCTTCTCGCGGTCCCACCAGATCAGCTTCTGGTCGTAACTGCCGGAGATCAGCGCGTCGCCCGCCAGCGCGACACCGGTGACGTAACTGCCGTGGCCGACGAACTCGCCGATTTCGGGTTTCGGTTGGGCGAAGTCAAATTCGTAGACCTTGAAGTCCGAGCTGCCGGCGTAGAGACGGCTCGTCTTCGGCACGCGCGCGAGGGAGAAGAGGATGTCCTTGCGCGAGACGTCCTTGAGCTTCGTGAGCTTCGTCGGCTGAGCAGGCATGGGTGGAACCTCTAAAAGGTGACAGGGTGACGAGGTGACAAGGTGACCGGGTGACAGGACGATTCTTCGTCACCTTGTCACCCTGTCACCTTGTCACCCTGTCATCTTCTACGCCAACACTTCCAGCACCGGTTTCGTCCCCGGATCGGTCAACGGCACCGGGCGTGAGCCGACGTAGTAGTTCTTCTGCGGGTCGATGCCGAGCGCGTTGTAGATCGTGGCGTACAGCCGGGCGGCGCCGATCTCGCCTTCAACGACCTTGTTGCCCAGCGGGTCGGTCTTGCCGTAGACGCTGCCGCCCTTGACGCCGGCGCCCGACAACGAGCAACTCCAGGCGCTGGCGAAGTGGTCGCGGCCGAGGCTGGCGTTGATGCTCGGCGTGCGGCCGAACTCCGCCAGGGTGACGACCAGCGTGTTCTTCAGCAGGCCGCGCTCTTCGAGATCGTCGAGCAGCGTGGACATGACGTGATCCAGTTCCGGCACCAGTTCCGCGTGCGTCTCGAAGTTCTGGCCGTGACTGTCCCACCACCCCCGGCCGACGCGGACGAACGGTACGCCGGCTTCGACCAGGCGCCGAGCGATCAACGTCTGCTGGCCGAACAGCGTCGGTCCGTAGCGATCGCGATTCTTCTGCGGCTCGTTGGCGAGGTCGAACAGCTTCTCGCTGCCCATCAGACCGCGGACGCGTTTGTACGCCTCGGCGTGGCTGTCCAGGGCGGAGGCGACCCGGCCCTGCTCGAAGTGTTTGCTCAACGAGTCGCGCAGCTCGGCCCGCTCGCGGTGGTCGAGGTCGTTGATGGCGTCCGGCTTGCGCATGTTTTCGGGGACGTTGCCCTTGTACATCTCCATCGGCGCGTAACGGCTGCCGAGGAAGCCGGGGTTGCCGGGGGCCATGCTCCGGCCCTCGGTCGCCATGTAGAAGGAGACGTAGTCCGGCGCGGAGCTATCGGGGATGCCGTACTCTTTCGCGAGGACGGCGCCGAGGTCGGGGTAGGCGAGGCTGGCTTCGTTGGGCCGGCCGCGCATCATCATGACGGCGGCGCTGCCGTGATCGCCGTTGCGCGTGTTCAACGAGCGGATGATGCAGGTGTCCTTCAAGCGCCTGGCCATCTTCGGCATCAGCTCGGAGATGTGGACGCCGGGCACGCTGGTCTGGATGGCGCGCATCGGGCCGCCGGTCGCGGCGCCGGGCTTGGGGTCGAACGTTTCCAGCTGGCTGGCGCCGCCAGCAAGCCAGAGGAGGATGCAGCGCTTTTGATTCTTGAGCAGTTCAGCCGACAGGTCGGGAGCGCCCAAGACGTTCAGACCGGTCATGTCGGTCGCGAAGGCGGTAGCGCCGGCGGCGGCCAGGCCGCCGAGGAAGCCGCGCCGCGTCAGCCGCGGATGCTCCGCCGAGCCGCAGAAGCGTTTCGTCGTCATGTAGGTGCCCCCGTAATTCGCCGCTTGCGGCTTCGCGGTCGCCCCCCGCTAAGCCGCAAGCGGGTTTGGTTTCAATGGTTGAACCGGAACTCCGCGCTCGTCAGCAGTGCCCACACCACCTGTTGCACCGCGGCGCCGGGCCGGTCGCCGCGTTTGCGCATGTACTCGGCCAGCAGCGATGTCTCGTCGGGCCGCGCCGGACGGTTCAGCACCGCCCGCACCGCCACGTCGGAACGCTGCTCCAGATTCTCGATCTTCAGCAGCCGGCCGACAAGACGGTCGCCGCCTTCCGCCAGACATTCCTTCTGGATCGCGTCGCCATTGGTGAACAGCAGCGCCTCGCCGACGCCGACCTGCGAATCGCTCGCGCTCGGCATCAGCGACACCAGCCCGCCCGCGCTCTTCTCGATCGCTTCGATCTTCTTCTCGAAGTCGGCGCCGGCGGTCAAGGCCTCGGGGTCGCCCGTCGTCAGCTTCAGCGCGGTCGCCATCTGCGTCGGCGTCAGCAGGCGGGCGCGGGCAACGGCGAACGTCTCCGGATTCGGCTGCTTTTCTCCGTCCCACCGGCTGGCGAGCGCGTAAGTCTTGCTCAGGACGATGCCGCGGACAAGTCGACGCAGATCGTAGTTGTGGGCCACGAGGTCGCGGGCCAGCCATTCCAGCAACTCTGGGTGCGAGGGCGGATTTTCGGAGTGCATCTGATCGAGCGGCATCACGAGGCCGTAGCCGGTCAGCCTGGCCCAGGCGCGGTTGACGGCGGAGCGAGCGAAGAAGTCGCGCTCGCCCGGTTCCAGGGCGATCTCGACCAGCTTGGCCCGCAGGCTGAACGCCGGCGGCGCGGGCATGGTGCCCTTCTTCGCCGCCTCCATCCGTTCGCGATCTTTCTGTTGCTGTTCCTTCGTCGGCTCGCCCCAACCCGGCACGTTGTCGAGCTTCTTGCCGGTAAGAAACATGACGGCCGCCATCTTCTCCTTGCCCTTGTTCGGCGTGAACTTGACCAGACCGGCTTCGCGTTCGCCGACGAAGTTGCCCGCGTCGAAACTGCGGCTCAGAAACGCCTTCATGCCGAAGAAGTGGTCCTGCTTCCAGTCATCGACCTTCGGGTGATCGTGACACTGGGCGCAGCTAATGTTGACGCCGAAGAAGACAGCGCTGACGTCAGCCGTGAGCTTGTCGAGATCCTTGACGCGCGTGCGCAGGAACTCGCCGGCGCCCTTCTTCTTGGCGTCGCGGTCGTCGGCCAGCAGCACGTCGCGGAAGATCACGTCCCAGGCACGATTCTCGGCGAACGCGCCTTGCAGGTATTCGCGCATCAGGGTGCTGCCGCTACGGCCGCGCTTACTGTCGCCGCCGGTACCGGCCATGAGCATCGTCTCAAACTCGACGGCCTGATGACGGGCGAAGGCGGGCGATGCGATCAATCGCTCGACGAGTTTGGTGCGTTTATCAGGCGACACATCGGCGAGATAGTCGCGCAGCTCGGTTGTGGTAGGCACCCGGCCGTTGAGGTCGAGGGTAAGTCGGCGCAGCAGCGCGGCGTCGTCGGCCGGCGTCGCGGGCTTGATGCCGGCGTGCTGGAGGGAGGCGTCGATGTAGTGGTCGATGGCCTGTTCGACAGGCTTATCCGGCGGCAGGAGGTCGTCGGCGCGAACGGAGCCGAGGTATGTGCAAAGGCAGAGGGTGATCGCGAGAGTGCGGAGGTTCATGGCAAGTTTTCCTGACGCGCCGTGCGGACGGTGGGGCAGGTCGTAGCGGCTGCGGGCGAGGCTGGCGGGAAGGCGGCGATGGCGGGAGAGTGCTCGAGAAGCGTCGTGCGGCGGTGCCCCCCGTCGAACTCCGTCTATTATCAGTAACCGGAAGGGGCGCGGGTGTCAAATAAATTGTGACTCCTTCGCGGATTGCCTGGTTTCTGTCCAAGTCGGAACTCGGCCGTTTTCTGGTTCGGCACGGATGGTCCTACACGCTTCGCTCCTTCAAGAGTTGCCGATTCAGTCCCGGGTCGCGGTCCGTGAAAGGCCCCGGACTTTGGTCGCGGCTCAGACAGCGGACGTACATCTCCAGCTTGGCGTCGAGGTCGTCGGCGTGGTGCAGGATCAGACACTCCGGCACCAGCGGCAGCCGCGGCGAACCCCACTCCGGCAGCGTCAGATAACTCAGCAGTACGTGTTCCAATATTCGCACCAGCTCCGGATTGACGTCGCCAAGCTCACGTGCCTTGTCGCGCACCAGGTCTCGGCCGAGGATCAAATGGCCGATCAATCGGCCGGGGACTGTGTACGAGGGCACTGCCGCCTCGTCGCCGAACTCCAGCACGCGGCCGACCTCGTGCAGTGCTGCCGCTGCCACAACCAAATCGCGATTCAGCGGCGGTTTCAGCTCCGTGTAATAGGCAGAATAGCGCTCGACGAGGTGAAGGCAGGAGCGCGTCACGGACAGTGTGTGTTCGAGCAGGCCGCCGGCAAACGTGTGGAAGCGGTCGCGCGTCGCCGGCAGGCGTTGCAGCGCCGCGGCGTGGTCGTTGAGCAGCGCCAACACGAGCCGGCGCAGCGGTTCGTCGGCGACGTGTTCGGTCACGATCTGTTGCAGCTCCGCCAGCATCGCCGCCGGATCCTGGCGCGACGCCGCGACCAGACGAGACGGGTCGAAGCCGTTGTGGCGATCCTCGTCGGCCACCGGGCGAATGTTGTGCATTTCAACGAGCTGCGGGCCGTAACGCTCATGTTCACCGTAGGTGGCGCGGAGCTTGTAGAACTGGCCCGTCTGCCATTGTCGCTCGGCAGGCTCGAACCACGGACCGTCGGCCCAGGCCATGAAGCTCACGGCGCGGCGAGAGTCGCGAAAGCGGCAGGAGAAGAACGCCTTGCCGTCGCGTGTGGCACCGCGCGTCTTGTCGGACAGCAGGGCGAAGAAGTCGCCCAGCTGACCGGGGGTCAGCTCGGCGAGGTCCACGACGACGGGCTTCGTGCGTGCCATGAGATTCGGTCCAGGAGCCGCGCACGCAGTAAGCGGGTGTTGTTCCCACTTACTGCGTGCGCGGCTCACCCGTTCCCGCTTACTGCGTGCGCGGCTCACCCGTTCCCGCTTACTGCGTGCGCGGCTCACCCGTTCGCTTACTGCGTGCGCGGCTCCTGTCAGGCTGTAATAACCTTGTCAACGTGTCCCGAACAACGAGCGCTCCGGCAGGAGAATCGTGCCGTCCGACAGCGGCGCGAACAGCCGGCCGGGGCCGAAGGGCACCGGACTGATGGCCGGCGGCACGCCCGGCGGCGAGGACACGCGCTCGCCCTTCGGCTTGCCCGTCGTCGGGTCGAGTCCGAAAAAGACGCCCGATCGCAGCGCCACTACCAACGTGCCTTCGATCACCTGGGGCTGCCCCACGATCTCTGCTTCCGCCGGATATTCCCAAACGGGTTTGCCTTCGCGGTTCGGGTCGAGCCACACGAGCCGACGCTCGTCCACCACGCAGCCGATGCGCACGCTGCCGTCCGCTGCCAACCGCAAGAACGGCCCCGCCGTCACGCGACCGCGCAGCTCCCACGAACCGTTGGGAATGAGATCGCCGTCGGGGCGCACGTCGAGAAGCGTCGCCGTCCCCTCGGCGTCGATGAGGCAAACGTGCGCAGGCAGTTCTTTTTCCGGCGGCAGCACAAGAGGCGGCGCCGCTAACGCCGCCTTCAGTTCGTAGGTCACCGGGATGGTGCCTTTTTTCACCTTCTTGCCGAGCGGTAGCTGCTGGTCTTCAGGCCAACGCCAGTGCGTGACACCCAGCTGCCCATCCGTCGTGATGAAGCGGTCTCCACCCAGGGGGACGATGTGGCCGCGCACCGACGCGCCCACGCGCGCGTCGCGCCAGTTCGCGCTTTCGCGCGTGCCGGAGCCATCCAGCGGCAATTTCGCCACCACGAGCCGGCCGTTCTCCAGCGGCAAGAGCAGCCGCGACCCGACGACGCCCGGAGTCCCGCCCAGCGGCACCGGCAGCGGAATCATCCGCTCGTCCTCCAGTTTGATTCGTCGTTCCGTGGCGTCACGGCGAATCTGGCGTACCAGCACCTGCCGCGCTCGGCCGATGCTGGCGATCTCGTAGGCAGACCGGCCATCCGCTCCCGCGAGCAGCACCGGTGGGATGAGCGGATTGTCATCCACCGTGCCCGCCTCTCGACGACCGGTGCTTTGCGCGAGGCCGGGAGCGAGCTTGGAGTATTGCAAGGGGTCGAACAGGAAGAGCGCGCCGGCCTGATCGAGGGCCAGGAGCAGCGGCGCGGGATCGTCCGCCGTGCCCAGCGCCAGCGGTTCGCCGCGGCACACCATTCCGAGTTGCCGCTGCCAGCGGATGGCCCCTGTCTCGTCGTCCACGGCGGTAGCCAGGCACACCTGCTGCGCGAGCGGTTGCGTCACGAGCAGGAGTAGGGCGCGGTCGGTGGTGGGATCCTCGGCGACCTGGCCCGCGTGTAGCGGCAAGCCCAGTTCCACCGGAGTACGCCATCCTTTGTTCAGCGCCCGCCCCGACGTATCCCAGCCGAGTTGGATGCGCTGCAGCTTGCCGTTCGCCTGCACCCACAGATCCTCGCCGCGTGCGTGGACCACTTGTGCGCGCGCGCGGCCCGCGGCGTCTGGCGGCAACAGCAGGTCGAGACTCCGACCGCGGCGCACCCCATCCACGTCCGCCGATTCCGGCGGCAGCAGCCGAAAGAGCGGCGGATCGTCGTTGCCGGCCTGGCGGACGCCGAAGAGGCCCAGCTTGCCGGCGTCCGTCACGACCGCCACTTTTTCGTCGTCCCCGTGCGGCGCGAACCACGCCCAGCCGCGCAAGCGCGGCTCGAAATCCAGCTTCACCGGCGCGGCGAGGCGGTCGGCCAACGGCATCGGGAAGCTCGTGGGCAGGGCGAACACGCGAAGCAGCGTCTCGTCCACACCCGAAGTCTGGTTCAGAATCAGGTAGCCGGGAATTGTTCGCCCCGGGTTCTCCGGCGTCACGACCAGCGGTTCGCTGCGCAGAGAACCCGCGGGGTGGCCGGTGTAGAGGATGCCGACGCAACGGCGCTTGTCAACGTCGAGGACGAAGACGCAGGCGTCGTCGGCCGGGAAGTAAACCAGCCGTGTACCCTCTTGTCGGGCGCCGCCGACACTCAGTTTCCGACCGAGCTTGTAGCGCCCCTGGACGCGCCCGCGCGCCAAATCGAGGACGTGGACCTCGCCGTCGGCCGTTGGCAGGAAGGCCCGCTGATCGATCAACAGCGGCTTGCCCAGGCACGGCTTGGGCAGGACGTAGTGCCACACCACAGCGCCGCCGTCGTCCACGATTAGCACGGTGGTGGCGTCGTCCACCAGGACGAGGAAGCGCTCGCGCCCGGCGGCGGAGCGCGGCAGCCGCAGCGGAACCATATTGCCGTCCAGGCCGATGCGCATGGCCCAGCGAAACTGGCCGCTGCCGCGCTCGAGGGCGTAGAGGACGCCGCGAGCCATGACCAGGTCGAGGCCTTCGCCCGCCGGCGCGGACAGGCCGCGCACGAAGGGCGTCACCGCCAGCGACGGCAGCAGCTCGACGGGGTCCGGCGCTCTCAGCTCCGCGCCGTCCTCCAGGTAGCTGACCGAGGCGAAGTGGCCCTCGTACAGCTGCGTCTTAATCTCGACGACCGCCGGCTCCTGTCCCAGACCCGGAAACCGGTCCTCCTGCTTGATGAGCTGCGCGGCGTCGCGGATGGCGTCGAGGGAGGGGTTAAGCCCCAGAGCCTTTAACTTCGCCAGAACGTCCTCGTGCCGCTGCCAGAGCGCGACCGACTCGCGCACCTTATCCAGGTCGGCACCGATCTTAGCGGAGTCTTCCTCGTTCAAGCCGTCGTTGAGATTGCCGACCAGATCCTTGGCCGCCGTGACCTGGTCCACGATGGCGAGCGAGCTGCTGTCCGCGGCCGGAACTGCGTCCTTGCTGAAGGCCGCCACGACCTTGACCAGCGTCTCGCCGAGGTCGTGAGCGTTGTCGTTCAACAGCTTCTTACCGCGGTATTCGTTGACGAAATCGCTGATCCGGTTCAGAGCGCCGGAGGTGCGCGCGCGCGGATCGCCGCCGGCTTCGGGCGACTCCAGGTCGGCGCGGAGCCGGGCCAGCGCTTCGTAAAAACGACACGATTCCTTGCGGTCGTCGGAGACGTTGTCGTGCAGTTCCTTGAACTTGTCGGCCGCCTCCCGATAGCCGCCGCTCTTGTAGACCGCGAGCGCCTCGTCAAACAGTTCGCTCTTCTTCGCCTCCTTGGTATTCCAGACGTAGAAACCGGCGACACCCAGCCCGCCGAGGACGAGCAGGATGAGCGCGGCGATAATCGCATAGGCCTTGCCGCGGCCGCGCCGTGGCAGCGGTTCCGGCTCACTCGCCACGAGGGATGTTTCGGGCGTCTCCGCCTCCTCGACTGCGCCGGCCTCCTGACCGCGGCGCACCGGCGGCGGAGCGTCCCACGATTGGAACGGATCCGCGCCTTTAGCCGGAGCGTCGGCTTTTTCATTCGGAGTAGGTGCGTCGGTTCGTACCGGCGGCGGTGCGTCGAGCCAGTTCGGCGCGGCCTTTTCCGGCTCGCGCTTCGCGGGAGTGCGGGGTTTTGGAGGCAGCACCGCCGGCGACGGAGCCGAGGGCCGGAGGTTCTCTTCGGCCGGCAGCATGGGCACCAGGTCGCCGACAGCGCCGGACCGCTGCGGCGTAACGGGCGCCGGCCGGTGCGCCTCGCCGTCGGGGACGACGAAGACTTTGCGGCACTTGGCGTTGGGGCAGCGCATCGGCTTGCCGCGCAGCGTCGGTTGT
>JBBQPD010000083.1:0-12277 GCA_038331535.1 Gemmatales bacterium
GCCAGCAGCGTCCCCTTGGTTCCATCGGTAAACTGTGCCAGCTCGCGATACTGCTGTACTTCCCCCGGCCACCAGGCAGCGCCGCTCTTTTCGTCCTCGGCGGCCACGTTGAGAACGCGCGTGGTGAAGGAGGGATTCAGCGCCGCCAGCTTCTTGCGCGCCGCCAGACCGCGCTCGCCGGCGGCGACGGCAGCCTTGTAATCCGCCTCACCGGCAGCGGCCCGCACCATCGCCGTGTAGGCGTCGAGCACTTCAAAGCTCAGCCGTGTGAACTTCAGTCGATCCAGGTACAGCTTTTCGTTGCGGCTCAACTCCGTCCTGCCTTGCAGCGGCGCATCCGTTTTCTCCGCTTCCTCCAGATGCTTGCGCAACCGCTCGACCAGGACGGGCGTGTAGACCGCTGGAATCAGAAAGTGTTCGTGCTCGGTGACGACGCTCTCGGCCCAAGCCTCATTGATGGCGCCCCAGTACGCGGCCATCGGTTTCGCGGCAGGGCCGTAGAACTTCTCGTAGAACTCGGCCTGCAGCGCGTCCACGTCGGCGTCGGGGTTCCAGTAGAGCTGGCCGCGAACGTGCAAATTGAGAAACACGGTCGCCATCGCGCCCCGGCTCTCCGTGGACAGGCCGAGGATGCCGGCCTTGCGATAGTGCTTCACGTCCTGGCGGATCGCGGCGATCGACGGAGCCGGAATGTCGCGCCAGACGAGCATGCCCTGATCGTAGTCGTAGATGACCACGCGCCCCTGCATCACCTTCGCCCAGCGGTACATGATCTCGCGATACTCCTGGCGCGGCGGCGATTTGGGATCGTCCATGCCGTGGATCGGATCGACGTCGATGGCTGCCAGGTACGCCACCAACGGTTTGGCGGCGACAATATCGCGTTGTGGCGGCAGCGTGATGTTTGAATATGCCAGAAAGCCGATCCGCGCCTTGCTCTCCGGGTGCGCCTTCATCAGCCGCTCGGCGACCTTGTTGTAAAGGACCAGGAACGGGTCCGACAGCGCCGGCACCAGGAAATACTTGTCGTTCAGGCCGGCCTGAAGCTCCTTGTCTTTCGGCGACTCGGACTGGTAGATGCCATCTTCCATTCCCAGCGAAATGTCCTTGCCGGACGCGAAGACGGGGGCGATCTTCTTGACGATGTGGTCGGCCGTGGCGTCCTCGGCGATGGGCACATTGAAGAGCGTCTTCCCCTTGGGAATCAGCTCTGTGACGTAGCCGCCAATGGCGTGGCCGTTGGGCACGCCGACGCCGGGGTTCATGCGATTACGCCGGCTGAACTCCTCGAAGCCGTCGTAGCTGCCGTTCCAGGCGATCCAGAAGTTGCGCACCTCGAACGGCGGGGCGTAGGCGTAATCGAGATTGCCGAGCGTCAATGTCTTCGTCTCGGGTACGCACTGGCCGAACTCGGTGGGCAAGTACCAGCGGCAGCCCCAGCGGTGCAGCAACTCGGCGGCGGCGTAGTAATGGCTATCGTCGTTGGTGCCGGCCAGGTAAACGCGATTGCCCTGGCGCTTCAAGACAATGGCATCGGCGCGCAGCACCGGGTCTTTCTTGGCGACCTTATTGAGTGCCTGTCGCAGGGCAGGCTCAGCCGCGAGGGCAACGCTACCGACGATAATGGTCGGCACATCAGCCTTCAGCGCGGCCGCCGCGGCTTCGGCCGTATTCGCCAGCGCGGGCTTCGCTCCGGTCATCAGTCCGATGGTGGCAACAAGATCGTCGGCCGCCCGCTTCTCCCACGCACCCGCTGTCGGCGCGACCACCACGATGGTCCTGGTCTTGCCGCCCTCGGCAATCACCAGTTCGCCGACGTCGGCCGCGAGCGAGGGTCTCTCGGCGAGGACAGCGATCCCCAGAACGATACCGGCGACTCTCAAGATTCGAGGAGAGGAGAAGAACATGATGGCTCCGATGCGCGGCAGGCGAGAATAGCGTCAGGAGGGCCGTTCTATCTCCTTGCGGCGACTCCGTCAACTTGCCGCTTGCGGCCAAGGCGGTGCCTGACCGCTAAGTGTCTTTCCCGTAAATAGTTTCTACGAGCCGCGACCGTTAGGGAGCGTTGGCGATACGCTACGAAAAACGCTCCCTAACGGTCGCGGCTCGTAGAAAACAACCCCTTCCGGGACAGACTCTAAGCCGCAAGCGGCAATCGAGCGTGGGCGCGATTTTCGACGCGCCTGTTCTCGCTACAATGGCCGGAGATGGTGCGGTTTCCCGCGGATTCGTCAGAGCGAGGTCATGAAACAATACCTGGACCTTCTGCGCCACGTCCGGGAGCGCGGGGTGCGCAAGCCCACCCGCGCCAGACTCCTCTCCACCGGCGACAAGATCGACGCCCTCAGCGTCTTCGGCTATCAAATGCGCTTCGATCTGAACGAAGGCTTCCCCGCGGTGACGACCAAGAAGCTGGCTTTCAACGCGGTCGTCCACGAGCTGCTCTGGTTCCTGAGCGGTTCGACCAACGTCGCCGGTTTGCAGAAAAACAACGTCACGATCTGGGACGAGTGGGCCGATGAGAACGGCGAGCTTGGCCCGATCTATGGCAAGCAGTGGCGCCGCTGGGAAGCACCGGACCAGCGCGAAATCGATCAGATCGCTTACTTGCTCAAGGGCATTGCGGCCGTCAAGAAAGACCCAACCGCCTCGGTCGGTCGTCGCCTGATCCTCTCGGCCTGGAACCCCGCGGACCTCGACAAGATGTCAGTCCCGGCCTGCCACACGTTGGCTCAGTTCTCGCTCACCGAAGATCGCCTATCCTGCCAGCTTTACCAGCGTTCGGCGGATTCGTTTCTGGGCGTGCCTTTCAACATCGCGAGTTACGCCCTGTTGACGCACCTCATCGCCCACGTCAGCGGGCTGAAGGTCGGCGATTTCATCCACACCTTCGGGGACGTTCACATCTACACGAACCACCTCGAACAGGTCGAGGAGCAGCTGCGGCGCCAGCCCTACCCATTGCCTCGGCTGACGATTGACCCTGCCGTCAACGAGCTGGATAAGATCGAGCGCCGCCACATCGTGTTGCACGACTACCGGCACCACTCCGCCCTTCAGGGCGAAATCGCGGTGTAGAGGCCATTCATGCTCGTTTCCCTTATTGCCGCGCTGGACCGTCGCGGCCTGATCGGCGACGGCGGCAGCTTGCCCTGGCACTTGCCCAAGGATCTGCGCCGCTTCAGGGAAATCACCTGGGGTAAGCCGATCATCATGGGACGAAAAACCCATGAGTCCATCGGGAAGCCACTCCCAGGACGCCTTAACATCGTCCTCACACAGAACCCGAAGTACAGCGCCCCTGGCTGTCGAGTCGCCCGCACGCTCACCGAAGCGTTGTCGATCGCCGAGGAGAACCTTACGACGACAGGCGGCGACGAGGCCATGATAATCGGCGGCGCAACGGTTTACGCGGAGGCGATCGATCGTTGGGACCGATTGTATCTGACGGTCGTGGAAGGTGAATTCGAGGGCGGCACGTACTTTCCGATCCGGGAGTTGCTGCGGCAGAACTGGCGCCCGATCCGCGAACCGGAAACACACGGGGCTGATGAGAAGAACCCGCACCCGCACACCTTCCACATCCTCGAACGGGTTCGGGATGGGGTGAAGCGTTCTCATGAGGAAAAGGACGACATCGTCGCGCGACTGGCGCAAGATAACGAGCCGCGACCGTCAGGGAGCGCTGGTGCAAGAACGCTCCCTGACGGTCGCGGCTCGTAAAACCCATTTCCACGTAGACACTTTCGCCATCGCCAAGGGCTCAAACGCTCCCTGACGGTCGCGGCTCGTAGAACCTCAGCGGCGCACAGGCGCACTACTCGCTGCGGTGGGTGTGATCTTTTGCAGCGTCAGTTGCGCGGATTCTTTAATATGGCGATTGGGATCCTTCGCCAGGGCGGTAAGCACCGTCACGGCCGCGGTCGCGGGCGGCCCGATGCGGCTCAGCGTTTCCATCACGGTTTGGAGAAACCGGCGCCGGGTTTCGCCGTCGTCGGGGTCGGCGGTCCACTTCACCTTGAGCAGGTCAACCAGGGCCGGGACAACATGGTCGGCCGTCTTCGTGATGTTCCACAGACTCTTCGCCGCCGCCAGGCGCACTTCCAAATTTTTGTCGTGCAAAACCTTGATGAGGCCCGGGGCTGCGGCCGCCGCCTCTTCTCCGAGGCAGCCCAGGGTGCGGGCTGCTTGCACCTGGATAACGGCATCGTCTGTACCAAGCGCCTTGATCAACGGAGCGACAGCGGACGGGCCGCTCTTCCTCAAGGCGGCTTCGGCATAGACGGAAACCCCCAGCTGCTTGGCACAGAGATCGATCGCTTTCTCGTGGGACAGGCGCATCTGGTCCAGAGCTGCCTGTGCCATCAGGCGAACCTCCTCGTTGGTGTCGGTCAGACTGGACGCGAGCAAGGCCGGAACCACATCCGGATCGTTCTTGCCGCAATGCGCTAGTGCCTCCGCGGCCGCTTTCCGCAGCGTGACGTCCTGATTGGTGACGAGAGTTCTTGCCAGGGTCTCCAGGAGATTCGGCGCGGCAACGTGTAATTTGCACAGGGCAATGGCAACTTGTGCCGTACCGCTCTGGAGCTGCGGGGTCGGAACCCAAAGATTGACAAGGACAGAGCGAACTTTACTATCCGCATGGCCAATATTACCCAGCGCACGGACCGCTTGCGAAGTGAGAGCAGGTCGAGCGTTGGCCAGCACGTCAACCAGTTGGTCCGTCGCGCTCTTCGCTTCCTTGCCAATTTTGCCGAGGGCGGTTGCCGCCGCTTCCCGAACCAGATCGGACACGCCCTTTTGAAGCAGCTCGATGAGCTGCGGAACGGCAGACTTGGAAAGGGATCCCAGGTTGCCCAGAATCGTTACCAAATCCTTTTGAGGAAACGGTTGCTTCGTCCCCTTAAGCAGCTGAGCTTTGAGTGCCTCCACAAGCGAATGAGTCGCCTCGGCGGGAAGCGTGGCCCATTCCTTCTCGTCGGGAAGACGCAAGGCCTGTAATGCCTGTCGCTTTACCGTGTCGTCGTCATCCGCTAAGGCCAGAACATGGTGGCGGAGTTGGCTGACCTCGAGCATCTCCTCTACCTCTCGTGAAAACGGGCGAGGCACCTCAGGCACTGCTCATTTAAGAACTTTTCTTCCGAGGAAGCTTCGGGAGTGCGGCCTTCGCGGCCTCCACCTGGGCCATGACGAACTTGTCGGCTTCCTGCTCCGTGCTGAACTCGCTCACGGATTGATAAGTCTGCTGCTGCTCCGCGGTGAAACCCTCCCAGTCCTCTGGGTCGATCACTTCCTGAGCAGTCATTCCGGGCTTGCTGGGTCGTGTCGTTACTCGCCAGGACATAGTTGCCTTTGGTGCCGGGGTCAAGGATGCGGCTTGCTGTCTTCTGCTCACGCTTTTGCTATTGTATCAGATCGGCATGACACAACAACTCGCTCTCCTCAATTCCGCCGGCGCGACGGGTGTTCCTCCCGTATGTGGCGGCGTTGGTGTAGCGACCTGAAGGGCCGCTTCTGTCAGGAAAGCTCTTGGAAACGACAAGGGCCGGAAGATTAATCTTCCGGCCCTTACAGGCTTTGAGGGTGGGTGAGGGGATTTGAACCCCCGACATCCAGAGCCACAGTCTGGCGCTCTAACCAACTGAGCTACACCCACCAATTACTCCCCCATCTTACCTCGCGCCGCCGCGCCCGGCAAGACGGATGAAAACGCCGCTCTTCATTCGAGTTTATCGACGAGCCTGAAAAAGTGCGCGTCAGTGTAGGCTTTCTGGGCATCCGTCACCTTGGTGTAGGCTTTGTCGTCGGCTGCCTTGATCTCGGACAGCAAGCTCTCCACCTGGCTTTGCTTCTCGCCCTTGCTCAATTTCTGGTCCGCCAGCACCGCGACCGCCTTGTCGATCTTTACCATGATGTCCTTCTGAACGTCGAGGTACTTCTTGTAAGCTTCCAGCAAGGGGCCTGCCGCCGTGGATTTGCGCGGCAGCGGCGCGTCCTCATAATCGTCCTGAGCGGCCTTCAGGGCTTTCGCCATGGCCTGCCGCGCGCTCTGGACCTTCGCGTTATCGGGGTCGAAGTCCTTGCCCTGAGGGTACAGCGCCTTGCGGAAGTCGACCGCCGCCTTGCCCATGCTCTGGTTCGCAAGAGCCATGTCGTTGTTGAAATTGACCCGGGACGGCGGCGGCTTGCAGCCCAACGCCGTCAGCGCCGCGCTCAGCAAGACAACCGACACGACTCGATGAAGGGAGATACTCATTCCTGTTTCCTCCTCCGCGCCTTGTCCTTCTTTTTCGGCTTGACGTCCTCCATGTCGGGGACAAACTCGAAGCCCTCGATTACCTCCGGACGCATCAGCACCATCAGGATGTAGACTGCCGCCGCGATCTGCGCCAGGCCGAGCACGGCAGCGATCCCGTACACCGTCCAGTCAACCATCTCCAGGTCGTCCATGAACATGTTCAGCATGAAGGAAGCGAACATGCAAATAACGCCGGCGAGGCCGAGCAGGCTGAACGGGATCATCGCCATGATGCTCGACGCGATGCCCCAGCTGCGCGATTCCAAATTCTGGGCCCTGACGATGCCGTAAGTCTGGACAGAAGTGTAAGCCATGCCGAGAACCAGGGGCATCATCATGAAGATGAACATGTACCATTCGTACATCGCCACCATCGCGAAATCCGTGCCCTGGAACTGGTAAAACGAGACGTTGCCCTTGTCGTTGGGGTCTTTCGGCTTCTCGGGAGCCCCCGCAAAGACTTCCATCCCGGCCTTACCCAAACCGCGGTCGATCTTGAGGATCGACTTGGGGCGATCCTTGGTTCCCTCGTCGGTCTCGATCGGGAAAAGAAACGGAATCGTGAGGATAATCAGCAGGGTCAAGTAGCCGAGGAAGCCGCCGACGCCGGCGCCGATCAGCAGGTTCGTGGGTTGAATCACCGCCGACTGGGCTGGACCGCGCAAGTCCTTGATCGACGTGTCCGGCGCGTACGTGATGTCCGGCTTGTCTTCCTCGTCCTCGTCCTTTTCGGCGTCGGTCCCACCCGCCAGACCGTAGGTGCCGCCCTCGTCGTCCTCGTCGGTTCCCGGCGCCGGCTTCTTCTCCGGCTTTTTCTCCGGCTTGGCGCTGCCTGCGAGCTTCTTCTTGACTGCGGCCGCCGGTGCCGGCTCGGACGAGCCGTCCGCGTCGGAATCGACGGCTTCGAAGATGTTGCCGCACTTGGGGCACTTCACCTTCTTGCCGGGCGCGAGCGGCTTGGCCGGCCGTAGCACCGTCTCACATTCGGGACAGGTGATGCGCATACGGGTCGTTCCTGCGCGGACCTTGGGGAATAGTTCCGCTTACCGCTTGCGGCTTAGCGGCCAGGCGCCGCTAAGCCGCAAGCGGTAACACCAGTTTGCGAGGTTCGAGGAAACCCTTCTGCTAATGTTATCGTCTCAAACGTCTTTCCGCCAGACGCTGAGCAGCGCCGGCTGCCCCAGGACGCGCACGCGCAGTTCCCGCACCGGCTTCCAGCGCGTGAGGCGGACCGCGGACTTGAGGGCGGCGGCATCGCTGACCAGCAGCACCGCCATCCCGCCAGCCTTGAGAACGCGATCGAATTCCGGGAGCGAGCGGCGGTAGAGAGGGCCGATGGCGGCGGGATCGCTCAGCTGCTTGCCGAACGGCGGATTGCAGACGATCCGATCCACCACGGCGTCGGGCAGCGGCAGCCGAGTCCCATCCCATCGACAAAGAAGGGCAGGACCGAGGCGGCGCAGGTTTGCCGACGCCGCCCGCGCCGCCCCGAATTCAAGGTCGCCGCCCAGCGCCGGGGGAGTGTTCACGCCGCGCCACGTCTGCGCCAGGCCGAGGTATTCCGCCAGGATCGTACCAGCGCCGCACATCGGATCGAGGACATTCTGACGCGGCCGGAACTCCGCCAGGCGTACCATGGCTGCCGCCACGGTTGGCCGCAGCGACGCCGGCCGGTGTTCGAGCTTGTACGTGCGGTGCCGCATCGTCCGGTCCGATAGGCGCAGGCCGCACACCGCCGTCTTGCCGTCGATGGTCAACCAGACTTCAACCGCGGCGTCTTCCTCCGCTGCGCGCCAGCTCGCCGGGAACACTTTCGACAACCCCTGCGCCAGCGCCTGGCGGGCGTCGCGGCGCAGGTAAGCGTGATCCCCTTCCTTCTGTGTCACCAGATGGTACGTCGGTTTTCCTTTAGGCTTGGGGCGCACAGCGTGATGCAGGCGGAGCAAGTGATTCCAGTCCGGCTCGCGCGCGGTCCAGCGCTCGATCTTTTCCAGGTCTTCGGCGCGGTGCGTGAGCTGATCGGTGCCCCAGGCGAGAAGGTAGACGTCTTCGACGGTGCGCAGCCGCAGCAGGCTCTCGTCGATGGCAGGGACGCGGAAGACGACAATGCCGGGGGTGGTTTTCTTGACCTCGCCGCCGAGGTCGCGCTCAATCTCGTCCGCGGCGACCGGTTCCAGTCCAGGCTGGACCATCGCGTAGCAGGCCGGCAGCGCCGGTTCGGAGCGAGAGCGCGCCATAAAAGCCTGAAAAAGAGGACTGAGGACTGAGGACTGAGGACTGGGTGCATTTCACTCAGTCCTCAGTCCTCAGTCCTCATTACTCTTTATTTCACCGTCGTCAGTTTATCTTCGGGGAAGGTGGTGATGACGAGATCCTTGAACTGGATTTCCTGCGGCGCCTTGTTCGAATGCAGTTGCAGGCCGATCGGCCCTGCCTCGATCAGCTCCGGCTTGGGGTCGCGCCAATCCACGACCTGGGTGCCGTTGACGGCGACGCGGACGCGATTGCCTTGAGCGAGAATCTCAAGCTCGTTCCAGTCCTTCTGTTTGCCGACTTTTTTGGCCGGTCCGCCGTCCACCGGCAGGCCGCCGCGGCGGTGCAGATCGTACATGCCCCAGCCACTCGGGAACATCACGAGGTGACCCATGTACGTAAACTTGTCGCCCTTCTCCGGCGCCAGGTGGCCCCAAAGCGTGATGCCGGAATGCATGTCACTGGGGCCGCCGTCCACGAGCTTCACTTTGCACACGAGACGGAAGTCCGTGAATTTCTGCTTGGTCACGAGGTAGGTGCTGACCTTCACCTCGTCCTTGTTCTTGCCGACGATGGCGCCGTCCTTGACCGACCACAGTTCGGTGTGCCCTTCCCAGCCTTCCAGGTCTTTGCCATTGAAGAGCTGAATGGTCTCCGATTTGCCGACGCGCGGCGGAACCTCGGCGGTCTTCTCCTCCTTGGGCTTGGGCTTCTCGGCGGCCGAGGCGACGAGAGTCAGTGCCATTCCGAGAGCGATGGCGGTCCATTTCCCGATGCGCTGCATGATGAGCCTCCTGGTGGGTGAGAGCGTAAGGCGACGCGGCGACGATACCAGCGCGCGGCGACGGATGCAACGGTCCGTACGCGAAACGTAAGGAGCTTTAGCCAGAATTATTCACCGCGGAGGACGCGGAGGATCGCAGAGGAAAACAAAAACGAAAGTGGACAGCGAGTTGCGCAGGCCCGTTCTCTGTTTTCTTTCGGAAAACCCTGACTCACTGTAGGTCGCCTGAACTTCTTTCTCGTATTCCCTCTGCGATCCTCTGCGTCCTCTGCGGTGAGTAATCCAGGTTAGCGCGTTAATTCCAGCGTGAACGTGTTCTTCCCTTCCTTGACGCTCGCCTTGAGCGGCGTCGTTTCGGGCTTGCGATATTTCTCCGGCACCGAGTTCGGTCCCGGCTTTCCCGGCGTTTCGATCAGTCCGAAGCTGGGCACCACCGTGACCGTGTAGTCGCCGACCGGGGCGCCGTCGCCCGCGCGATAGGTCGCCAGCGCGAACGATCCGTCCGCCTCGATGCGGGCGTCGGCGGTGTGTGCGTATTTCTTGCCGTCCGCCGACGCCAGGTTGAAGACGACCATCATCCCCGGAATCGGACAGCCGTCGAGCAGCACGCGCCCGGCCACGGGGTGCGTCGCCTTGCGATTGATTTGCGGGACTCCCTCCTCATCGGTGATCGGCCGGCTCATGTCCTCGGCGAAGATGCCGTCGAGAAGCACGTTGGCGATGACCGGGCCATCCTTCTTCATGGTCACCCAGGCGATCTGGTCGAACTCGCCGTAGTCGAGGCCGCGCAGTCGGCTGCCGCCGCCGGTCGTCGCCAGCTGGTAGTAGTTAGCGCCGTTGCGGACGAACTTGCGGAAGCGGTGGATATGGCCCGCGAACACGGTGTACTTGCGGCCGGCCAGCGCTTTTTCGACTTCCAGCCAACCATTACTCGGCAGGTTCGGTTGTGTCCACATCGGCCGGTGAACGGCCACAATCGTGTGGCGGGCATTCGCATTCTCCTCCAGCGCCTTCTTCACGAACTCGATCTGCTCCGGACCGACGAAACCTTCCTTCCCCTCTTTGCCGGGATTGTCCTCGGAACTGAGGACGAGGAACAGCACGTTGCGGTAATTAAAGGAGTAGAAACGCCGGCCGAACTTCTCCGTCCACGCCTGCTCCATGTACGGATTGGCGAGATCGTGATTGCCGGGCACATAGAAGAAGGGCATTTGCAGCTTGTGGACGTAGCTCTGAAACTCCTTCCACTGGCCGGCCACGCGCTCGGGGTTATCCGTGTATCCCTCAATGAGGTCGCCGACGGAGAGGACGAACTCGGGCTGCATGAGGTTGATCTGCTCGACGGCGCGCGAGAAAACGCCGGAACGATGGCCGCCGGTGCGGTCGCTGACTAGGGCGAAGCGGAACTCGTCCGGGTCATTGTTGAGGCGCAAGTGCGTCCAGGGGTTACGGCCCTCGACCGCGACCTTGACATCGCCCGAAGACGACGGCACCTCATTGCGGGAAACGGCGACGGCCGTGGCGACGGCGCCGACCGCCAACAGGGAGAGCAGGAATTTCTTCATGGTGGCTCCAGCGCGGTGGTGATGCGGGCGGAGACAGTTTACCGCACCGGCGCGGCGATTACACAAGGAGAATGTGCGAATTCCGGGTGAGGCTGGACGCCGCGTGCCTCGTCCCGGAGAATCAACAACATCCCCGCGACAGGTGGGGCGAACCCGGCGCCGCGCGCCGCATCTCAAGGAGAAGTCTGTCATGATTCGCATGCGCCGCCGGGCATTCGCCCTACTGACCGTCGCTCTCTCCATCCTACATGCTCGCGCCGCCGACCCGGCAACATTGCTCAAGCAAATTCGCGCCGTCGGCGCCGAGGGCAAAGGCAACGACGAAGCGGCGAAAGCCTGGAAGGAACTATCGGCGTCCGGCCCCGAGGCGCTGCCGGCCATTCTCGCCGGCATGGACGGAGGCAGTGTCGTCGCCACCAACTGGTTGCGCAGCATCGCCGACGCCGTGGCCGAGAAGGCCGCCGCCGCGGGAAAGCCGCTACCGGCCGCCGAACTGGAAGCGTTCGTCAAGGACACGAAGCATTCTCCCGCTGCTCGGCGCATTGCTTATGAGCTGCTCGTGAAAGCAGACAATACGACCCCGGAGCGCCTCCTACCGGGACTGCTGCTCGATCCCAGCCATGAGCTGCGCCGCGACGCGGTCGATTTCGCACTGGCCGCCGCAAAGAAAGCGCTGGAAAAAGGCGAGAAGGAGGCCGCGGCCGCCGGCTTCCGCAAGGCGCTGACCGGTGCCGTCGATCAGGATCACGTGGACGCCATCACGAAGCTGCTGGAACCGCTCGGCAGCAAGGTCGATCTGCCAGCCCATTTCGGTTTCATTCGCGACTGGCATCTGGCCACGCCGTTCGACAACACCGACATGGCCGGTTTCGCGGTCGCGTATCCGCCCGAAAAGGGCGTCGATCTCAAGGCCGTCTACAAGGGCAAAAAGGACGACGAGGCCCGCTGGAAGCCGCACACGACGACCGACGCCTACGGCTCGGTCAATCTCAATGAGGCGCTCGGCAAGCTCAAGAGTACGATCGCCTACGCCTATGCGGTCGTCGATTCCCCGGAAGAACGGCCGGTGCAGGTGCGAGCCGGCTCGATTAACGCGGTCAAGATCTTCCTCAACGGCAAGGAAATCTACGCGCGCGAAGAATACCATCACGGAACGCGCCTCGACCAGTACGTCGCCAACGGCATTCTCAAGAAGGGGAAAAATGAAATCCTCCTCAAGGTATGCCAGAACGACCAGACCGATAGCTGGGCACAAGACTGGAAGTTCCAGGTTCGCCTGACCGACGCCGTCGGCCAGGCCGTGCCGTTCACCCAGGCGAAGAAGGATTGAGACACTTTTACGAGCCGCGTCCCTCAGGGAGCGGTGGTTGCCACCCG